>QHXH01000486.1 GCA_003222855.1 Acidobacteriota bacterium | reverse complement strand
GTTTTGGGAAGTAATCTTGCTGGCGATCGTTCTGACGCTGTTCTATCTTTATTCTCGCCGGAAGACTTAACTGACCGCTCGTCGATAAATCATTAATTCGCCGGCTGCACGGTCTTGGCGCGGGCTTCGATTCCCTTTTCGCCAATTAGAAGCAGACGCCGCGATTCGGTGAAGGGCACGCTTTGTGGCAGATAAGACAGGACATAACGATTCTTGCGCAATTCATCGCAAATGGCCGACGCGGCTGCGCGCGGATCGCTGATGGGAAAGACGCGGCCGCCGGTGCCTTCGGCGAGTTCGTCAATCACCTGCCGAGGTTTGGGCACATCGCGACGGATCGCGCCGCGCGTCCGATCAGTCGCCTGCACGCAATAGACGACGATGTCCAGAGACTGCAGCGCGCTCAGCGCCTGAGTGAATCTAGTCTTGCTGCCGCGATCGAGCCCGTCACTGATAACCACAATCGCGCGCTTCTGCGCTGACAAGGACTGCAATGCGTCTCCGGTAACGGCCATCACTGCGTCGAACAGGTGCGGATCGCCCTTCTTACGAAACGACTTCAGCTCGCTTTCGATCTTCTTCGAATCATCCGTCCAGTCAGAGACGATTTCGGCGTTGTTGTCATAACCGACGACGAGGAGCTTGTCGCCGTCGTAAATCTCGTAGGCGAATTCGAGCGTGGCCGCCTCGAGCTTTTCCACGTCCGCGCGAATCGTCAAAGAGTTATCAACCAGCAGGACGATGCGCGCCGGCGAAAGATCCGGAGAGAAATTCTTGATAGCTTGCTCGACGCCATTGTCGAACAGCGAAACATCTCTAGCGGTAATCGGTGCAGATCCATTCGCGCGCGTGGCCGCCACGTTCAGCATTATGGAAGCGTCGCCGTTTGAATGAGCGCGCCGGCCGGCCTGAGCCAGCAAGGTCCCTGCTATACATGTGGCAGTCAGTAAAAACACGAGCGCGCGCCAGGGATTGCGGCCTTTACGGAACGTCATGTTTGAGTTGCAGCTCATCTCAACTCTTGTCGGAACCGGTCTCTTTCGCAGGGGTCTTTTTTGGTTTCTCTTTCTCGTTCCCGCCGGAAGGTTCGGGAGATGACAATTCTTTCTCAACTTTTTCCCCGACGCTTCCTTTGCGCGCGTAATCGGTGACGTACCAGCCTGCCCCCTTAAATTGAAATGCGGTCTGGGAGATTAGCTTTTCCAGACGGCCGCCGCATTTTTTGCAGCGCGCCGGCGGCTTGTCTGAATGCTTCTGAAGAACTTCGATTTCATGGCCGCACTTCTTGCAGCGAAATTCGTAAATGGGCATCTTGAATTGGTGTCGGTAGAAACTCGGCTCTCCGATCCGCGATTATACGAGCCCGCCTTGAGCACTGACAAATCGCGCAACCCTCAGATGCATACCGCTGGCGCCACGCTGGCCGGCAGTTGCGGCCGGCGTAGGCCTTTTTGCAAGTTGCGCGGCCCTCCGTTATGATCACGAGCAAGTTGAAGAGGTTATACCGCCGACACTTCTGATATCCTGTTCAGCGATTAACTTCTAGAGAATGCAATCAGCGGTTGAAACAGAACAGAGTCTTTCCGTCGAACGCAAGCTAAAGCTCCACGAGGCGCGAGAGTCGATAATCGGCCGGCTGGCCGCCGATCTACCTAAGTCGATCAATCTGGATACGTTTCTGCGGGTGATCGTCGCCGAATTGGGCCAGATGATGGAAGTCGACCGATGCGACATCATTAAGCTGAATTCGGAAGGCGAACTTCGTGTTAGTCAGGAATGGCGCTCGTCCGACGACGTGCCGTCGAGCCTGGACGTGCGCATCCCCGTCGATGTTGCGACTCTTTCAGAGCATCTCGATGTTAAGCAACCGATCAGACTCGACGACACCTCGGCGCCTGAGCTCGATCACAAAGTTCGTTTCTTTGCCAAGAGCCTGGGCACTCGTTCCTTGCTGGTGGTGCCGGTCGTTCTTGGTGATGAAGTACTTGGGCTGATCGGGCTTCATCACACCCGCGCGACGCGTCATTGGTCTGACGAAGAAGTTGCTTTCCTGCGATCGA
>QHXH01000508.1 GCA_003222855.1 Acidobacteriota bacterium | reverse complement strand
AGGCGTCCGATTTAGAGGGTTCACATTCTTGATAGCAAGCTGCTCTGTCGTCGGACTACAAGGGGAGGGATGATGTATCACACAAACACAATCAAGTTTCTCGGCGGCATATTCGCCGTGTTCGGATTGCTCGCGACACTTGCGCAGTTAGATTTCAAGGTTGCCGCGACGAAGACATCCCTTCCTTTTCACCTTCGAAAAAGCGTTGAGCAAGACTTACAAGCGTTATCAACCAGGGTGAATGGTAAGATCGCATTCAGCAGACCCCATGATGGCTTTGTGGACATTTATGTAATGGACACTGATGGCAGTAATCAACGCCAGTTGACCTTCGGCTCGAAGAGCCCGATCGATGGGTTCACAAAGGCGCGTTATTTTAGTCCAGTATGGTCGCCAGACGGGACGAGAATCGCGTTTAGCGGTAATCCCGATTACGGCGGGTTCAATCTCCATGTCATGAACGCTGATGGAACACGCATAAGGAAGCTCACAGACTTTGTTGACGTAAATCATGCCACGTGGTCGCCGGATGCAAAGCGGATCGCCTTTTCCGACTCATGCGTTACCGTTGAGGATGTTCTCTGCCCGATCAACGTCTACACGGTGAATGTTGACGGCAGCGGCCTTACTCGGGTGACGGCCAATACGCAGGGCGTCGAGGACATAAATCCGGCATGGTCGCCAGATGGCTCCAGGATAGCGTTTAGCGAACTTCGCAGTAACGACTTCGAGAGCATATACGTGATGAACCCCGATGGGAGCAATCGAATCCGCCTTACCAATTCAGCATACGATGGCAGCCCGGCCTGGTCTCCCGATGGAACTAAGATCGCTTTTCTTAGAGGCGCCGATGTTTACGTTATGAATGCCGACGGCAGTAATCCTACGCCCGTTACCACTGGCGGCCCAGTGACTGAACCCGGAGTGGCGTGGTCGCCGGACGGCATGAAGATTCTTTTTAATATTCAATCCCGAATCAGTCAAACCGCGTACGCTATTCAGATTTTCGCGATCAACCTAAACGGCACGAACAAGCAAAATCTTTCGAACAACACAGAGCACGATTATTTGGGCGACTGGCAGCCGCGCTTCGTCTCGGCAACTAACCCAATCGACGACTCACAGTTTTTCGTCCGTCAACACTATGATGACTTCCTGAGCCGTGAGCCCGATCAAAGCGGATTGGATTTTTGGACGAATG
>QHXH01000507.1 GCA_003222855.1 Acidobacteriota bacterium | reverse complement strand
TGAGACAGCAATACCTCTTATCATCGCGATCACTCTTTTGGTCGCGTTGTTCCTAATGTTCATGCTCGCGCGGCCGCCAGCAGGTGTCGCCGAGTTCGGGTTCCGGATTCCGCGTTCGCGCTACGTGGCGAGCGCGACTGTCTTCGGGCTTACTATCGGGCTCGCCGTCACTTTTCTGAGCCATTTACTCCCTTCCAAAGCCCCGTTTGATGTCTCGGGCTTTGCCCCTTGGATGATCGTGCTTTATTTTCTTATCGGTGCTTCCATCCAAGAAGAAATTATTTTTCGTGGTTTGATCCAATCTATCGTCGAGCGGCAGTGGAACGCTGATTTCTCTTTGGCCGGTGCCTCGCTCTCGGGTGCCGTTGCGTTCAGCGCCGTTCTCTTCGGTATCATTCATTTGGATGCGGGCGCAGTTATCGCACTCGGCGCGGTCATACTTGGGCTCCTTGCGGGCGAATTGAGGCGACGCAGCGGCAGTCTTCCGCCAGCGATAATCGTCCACGCTCTGTTCAACGCGGCTGACGCTTTTTGGGCCTTAAAGTGAATCCACCTAACCAAGCGCTGCAGCTCCGAAATTCTTCGCGAGTGTAGCAACTCCGAACGCGTTCGCGAGCAGGCGCCGCGAGACGTTTCCGAGCCGACCAGTGACCGGAGAAGCCTATCTGGTGGAACCGAAGGGGCGCTTGGGGTCGACGCAATGACTCGGTCATAAAGTGGGCTTGACCCAAGGCCAGCTTGTAGCTGATTACCTGAAGACATCCCGCACAATAGTTCTCTTGAACAGGTTACTCTTAGTTGGCCAGCTCGTCCTCACGCTGAGCGTCATCTCAATGGTAGCCGCGGACTCAGCCCAGGCTGCTCTCAACTTCGCTGGCGCTAACTTTTCTCCAGGTTCAACAGTTCAGGCGAATGTCCCTCTGAGCGCGCAGGCAAAATCATACGCAGGGCAAGGCGGCAACCCCGTGCCGCCAAGCGCGGTCGCAGTGTTGGCGACCCCCGCAAATTTTGATCCGAGAAAAAGCTGGCCCGTTTTGATAATCTGTTCCACGAGCGACTTCAAACGTCAGAATCGAGATGATCTAGTCCAGTTTTATCGGACGGTCGGACTCGCTGAAGGCTGGGTGTTACTGGCGGGGGACGGCCGCCAACATGCGCGAGCCGACACGGCGGGATGGCGCGCGGCCATGACACTCGCTGCCGTCGACGCGCTGCACCGCAGCTTTGCCGGGTCGGAGAAGTGGCCGATGGCATGCGCCGGCTTCTCAGGAGGAGCAAAAGGCGCCGGCTCCATCGCGCCGGTCCTGGCGCGAAGCGGTTGTCGCATCACTGGACTTTACCTGACCGGCGTGAACGAGGACTACCTGAGCCCAGGATATGCGAGGGCCCGGCCCGGCGCGGATTTTCTCATGACGCCAAT
This sequence comes from Acidobacteriota bacterium, assembly GCA_003222855.1. Classification (GTDB taxonomy): domain Bacteria; phylum Acidobacteriota; class Blastocatellia; order Pyrinomonadales; family Pyrinomonadaceae; genus UBA11740. Next base: position 352 of record QHXH01000507.1, on the reverse strand, counting down.
TTACGTTAGTGCCGGGCGTGATGATAGAATCGCAACCGTAGAGCAGCAATACAACGTCGCCGGTTTAATCAAACGAACCGGCTTCAACCAAGTTCGAATCGGGAGCTTCCATGGCGGCCATGAAGTCAATGACGGACAAACTTCCATCGCCTTGCGCTGGTTCCGCGCATTGCAAAAGTAGAAGTTCTCAAGAGAGCTGGTCCTCTCCATCGTGGCACTCGATAGGCGCTTAGCACTTCCCTGACCCTGATTTTGTGCTCGCGCTCTTGAGCGGCAGCCGATCTTATATGTCTCGTTAGACCTATCGAGACCACGTTATGGCCACTGCTTCCCAGTATTCGGCTCCGGAAAT
>QHXH01000506.1 GCA_003222855.1 Acidobacteriota bacterium | reverse complement strand
AATGAACCTGCTAATACGATCGTGACGGCGAACACCGCGTCACGCAGAGCAATGATCATCGTCAAGCCCGAACCGCACTATACGGAAGCCGCCCGCAGAAAGAAATTGCAGGGTTCGGTTACCTTGAGAGTGGTCCTGTCTGCAGCAGGCAAAGTAACCAATATAGAGGTAACTTCCGGGCTACCAGACTTTGCTGGAAGTTCGATCGAAGCGGCTGGGAAGATTCAGTTTATACCGGCAATGAAAGATGGCCGCTTTGTCTCGACGGCGGTCGAACTTCAATACAACTACAATATTTATTAGAAGAGCCGCCGGCCGTTGCGTAGAAGAAATCCCAAAACCAATCCCGCCGCCGCCGAAATCAAAATTGCCTGGCCCGGTTTGCGGCGCGCGTAATCTTTAGCTTCATCCGCGATTTCATTGAAATCCTTACCTTGCAGGTTCTTAATCTTTTCGCCTACCACGCCGGCTTTTTCTTCGATGTAGTCGCCGGCGCGCGAAGCGGCGTCCGCGATTTTGCGACCGTATTCGTGTGCAGTATCCGAGAATTCTGACATTTTGGTTTCACTCCCGAGAATCATTGATTCATTCGATCCGTTCTGGTTGTTACCCGTAGTTGTATCCATAGTTGCTCCCTTTTTGTAAGCGAACAGATTTCTATACGACAGAACCCTGAGACTGGTTGCGGAAAAATCATTCAACTCAGTCGAGAGGCATAGGGCCATCTTTCGCCGGTTGACTTCGGGCGGGATTCAATGGTAAGTAAGCACTTACTTCAGAGGGCCAGTTTTCATTGCAACCACAAAAAACAATTCCGGCAAATGGCCCTAACGGCTCGCGCATGACGGGCAAAAATAGACGTCTGCAAATACTGCGCGTGGCGATGCGGCTGTTTTCCCAGCGCGGCTTTCGCGGCACTACGACCAAGGAAATCGCACTCGCGGCCGGCGTGTCCGAGGCAATGGTATTTCGCCATTTTGCCACCAAGGAAGAGCTTTACAGCGCCATCCTCGATCACAAAGCCTGCGTTCACGAAACGATGGATCCGCTGCAGGTCGTAGCTGAGGCGGTTGCGGCCAAAGACGACGCGGCGGTGTTTGAAGGCCTGGCCCTGGACGCGCTCAATCAACATGATTGCGATCCGGAGTTCCATCGCCTGTTGTTGCACTCAGCCCTCGAAGAGCACGAGCTGGCGCACATGTTCTGGGAAAAATTCGTCAAGCGGGTGTATCGCACGCTGCGCAACTACATTCGCGAACGTCAGCGCGACGGCGCGATGAGGAACGTCGAGCCGTTGGTGGTCGTGCGGGCTTTCGTCGGCATGATCATTCATCATTCGCTTAACAACAATCTTTGGGATCGCAAACAGCAGTTGCTGAAGATCTCGAATCAAGCCGCCGCGCGCGAGTTCACAAACATTCTGTTGCACGGCGTAGCGTCCACGCCGGGCAATGGCCGCGGCCACTCCAAAATAACTCAACGCAGAAAGCGATCGAACAAATGACGCGTTCACGATTCCTTAAGTTAATTCTCGTTCTTTCACTCCTGGCTATCGCCGGTGGTGCTTTGTCCGCGTGCAAGCGATCGAACGGCCAGACCAACGCGTCGGCTTCCGCAAATCCGACTCCTGCTGTCGTTGAAGTGAGCACCACGGCCGCCGTCATGCGGCAACTGCCGCAGTACTTCGAAGCGACGGGCAGCCTCGCCGCGAATCAACAGACGGATGTCGCCGCCGAGACTTCAGGCAAGGTCGCCGCGGTTGGTGTTGACATCGGCAGTTCAGTGAGACGCGGTCAGATGCTGGTCAGGCTGGAAGACGCTGATTTCAAAGACAGAGCACAGCAGGCGCAGGCGCAGTTGGAACAGGCGAAAGCGACGCTGGAACAGAATCGCGCAAAAATCGGGCTGCGGCCCGGACAGAAATTCTCGCCGGAAAACGTTCCCGAAGTTCGCGCGGCCCGCGCGGCGTTGGAGCTTGCTGACAAGAATCTGCGCCGTTACGAGAAACTGGTTGAAAGCGGAGACATCTCGCGCGCGACTTATGATCAGCAGCTGTCTCAGCGCGATCAAGCGGCCGAACAATATCAGGCGCTGATTCATCAGGCGCAACAGAATTACGCCGCCGTGGCGAATTCGCAGGCGGCCGTTGATGCGGCGCAATCCGGAGTTTCGCTGGCGAAAAGAAACCTGACCTACACGACAGTATCCGCGCCCATGGCCGGTTATATCTCGGAT
>QHXH01000505.1 GCA_003222855.1 Acidobacteriota bacterium | reverse complement strand
GACGCGTTACAAGTTCAATGATCACTCGCCGGGTCTTTACAAGACGACGGACTACGGCGCCCACTGGACGAAGATCGACAACGGTCTGCCCGCTAATGATTTCACGCGCGTCGTGCGCGAAGATGACGTGCGCAAGGACCTTTTGTTTGCCGGCACGGAACTGGGTCTCTTCATCTCGTGGGATGGCGGCAGGAACTGGTCGCCGTTTCAACTCAACCTGCCGATCACTCCGATAACCGATCTGCGCATTCATCAGGGAAACTTGATCGCGGCGACATCCGGCAGAGGCTACTGGATTCTCGATGATTTAAGTGTGTTGCGGCAGTTCAAGAATGAAGCGCCGGCTTTCAGCATTTATCGACCGTCCGACGCTTATCTCGTCAACGGCTCGAGCGAACTGGACGACACGAGCGAAGAGTTCACCGGCGCGAATCGCTACCGCGGCGTGAATCCCTCTACGGGAGTTGTCATCTACTACCAACTGCCTGAGATGAAGAAGGAAGATCAGATCTCGTTGGAGATCAAAGATGCGGACGGCAATCTCGTGCGCACATTCTCTTCGAAAGCTGATGAGAAGTACAAAAAATACGACGGCGCTCCCAAGGCAGATCCGTTGCTCCCTAAAGCGAAAGGGCTGAATCGGTTTGTCTGGGACATGCGTTATGCGACTATGCCGGGCGTGCCGAACGTTTACATGGAGAGCAGCTACGCCGGTCATAAAGCACCGCCGGGAAAATATTCTATTACCGTGAAAACGGGTAACCAGACGATCTCAACCGAAGCTGAGATACTTGCGAATCCGCTCTACCCGACCGACGCCGCAACCTACAAGGAATACCACAGCACGATGTGGGGCATGGAAAACGAATTGGCTTCCATGCATCGAATGGTGAACGACCTCTACGATAAGCAGAAACAGTTGGAAGCGCTGCTCAGTTCGCTTCCTGCGAGTGAGAAGTTCACGGCCGTAAAGAAAGACGGCGAAGCGCTGCTCAAGAAAATGAAAACGTGGGATGAAGACATGGTGCAGCGCAAATCAAAGGCGTATGACGATGTCGAGAACTTCCCGAACAAGTTCACGGCCAATTACCTGTTCCTGATCAACGCGACAGAAAGCGATGTCCCCAGAGTCAATCTACCATCGCTGGATCGCATGAAGGAGCTGAATGCTCAATGGGCCACATTGAAAGCCCGAGCGAACGAAATTCTCGACAGAGACATTCCGGCACTGAACAAGAAGATGTGGGA
>QHXH01000504.1:2097-3799 GCA_003222855.1 Acidobacteriota bacterium | reverse complement strand
CAATAACCGGATTTGTTCCCTTCGGATTAGATGGCACGGTGGTGCCGGCGAAACTCGCCGCGATATCGAAAGCGGGTACGGCGGCTTTATTCAGCACGCGCGGGAACGCGTTCACTTCGCGTACCGCAGGTTTCATCATCCAGGAACATTTTCCGCCGGGCGTAGATTTCAAGTCAGGTGGCCCGCTTTACGGCGTGCAATTCTCTTCACTGCCATGTTCAGACATTAAGATACCGGGACTGCCGCTCGGCCTCAGTGGCGATCCCGGCAGCGCGCCGATCTATAAGAGCGGCGAAGCTGTCGGAGGCATCGGGATCGAAGGCGACGGCCTCTACACAGTCGATCGCGATCCATCGGATTTCGATCAACCATTCGAGGAAGTCATCGCCGTCTCTGCTACCAGAGGTTTCGAAGCACCTTCCTTGATCCGCGGCGACAACATTTTGGTTGACGGAATTCGGCTCGCCTATCTGAATGTCAACAGCGCACCGAACCCGCCCACGATCGCCTTTGGAAGTTTGCCGGGCGCTATCGATCCGCTGTTTCCAATTCGCGCTGCGCAAACATCCCAATTTACGCCGGCAGTGGTGGGCGGCGTTGCCGGTGAAGTCGATTCGCGTTTCTTTCCCTTCATTGCGAGTCCCTCCGTGACCGCAAACTCATTGACGGCAGCGGAGGTAAACACAATCATCTCGCACGCGGCGCAGCAGGCGAACATCACGCGCGCGGCCATTCGCCAGCCACTCGGCAGTAATGCGCACGTGACGATTGCCGTGGTCGACCCGAATGGAGTCGTGCTCGGAGTGTTTCGCCAGACGGATGCGCCGGTGTTTGGTTTCGATGTTTCGGTGCAGAAGGCGCGGACTGCCGCGTTTTATTCCGGCGCCAAGGCAGCCACCTTACTGCGCGGCGCGGGCTTTGGATCTTACGTCGATCGCGCTGCGACGGACGGTTTGCGGCTTGACGGCTCGGTCGCGTTTACGGATCGCGCAGGAGGATTTCTGCATCGGCCTTTTTTTCCGGATGGCATCAACAATACGGCGGCGGGCCCCTTCAGCCGGCAGCTTAATGAATGGAGCGTCTTCAACGTCGGCCTGCAACTTGATTTGATCAAGACGAATTTGCAGACGGTCTTGAGTGGCAGCGCGGCGCCATGCACATCGATTCCCAGTCTGCCCAACGGGATTCAAATTTTTCCCGGCAGCATGCCTTTATATAAGAACGGCGTGTTGGTCGGCGCGATCGGGATCAGCGGCGATGGCGTGGATCAGGATGACTTGATTACGGCTGGCGGCGGCGCCGGCTTCGCGCCACCGGCAAACATTCGGTCAGATCAAGTCTTCGTCCGCGGCGTGCGTCTGCCTTTTCTTAAGTTTCCCCGCAGTCCGAATCTATAGGTTGTCTTGCTTCCTTACGACGCTATCGCAGGAGTAAGCATGAAAGGTCTGAAAATGGTAGAAGGTTTCGCGAAGAAATTATCTCTTATCCTGGCTCTCGCCTGCGTCGCTGCTCTTCCGGCCGCTGGTCAACGAAGGGCACTTCATTACGAGCCTGAAAAAGTAACTTTGACGGGCAGAGTTGTTTACCGAACGTTCTATGGTCCACCAAATTATGGTGAGACGCCAAAGATCGATCGCCGTGAGACCCAAAACATCTTACTACTCGATTCAGCCGTAGATGTGGTCGTCACCGGAAATGATCC
>QHXH01000504.1:0-2086 GCA_003222855.1 Acidobacteriota bacterium | reverse complement strand
ATCACGCTGGTGCTCGATCATTCAATCAGACATCTCATTGGGAAGCGGGTGATCGCAGAAGGAACACTTTTCCATGCGCATACCGGTCATCATCACACCCATGTTCTCATGTCAGTCTCTTCCATTAAGAGAGCAAGATGAAACCAGAGGTCGTGTCGCGAAGCTTCGGCTCGTTCATGATTGGTGCATTCGTGATGAGTTTGCTCGTCGCGAGCGAATTAGTAACTCATGCCCAACTTCCGCAAGCCACCCGCGGCGTCATCCGCCTGAAAGTGAAATTCAAATCGGGTGAGGTGACCAAAGAGCTGGCGCGCAAACGCTTCTTTCTCATCAAAGGCGCGCTCGATGATAACAAGTCTCTGATTGAAAAAATCAAACAAACCGAAGTGACGACGCGCGATTGTTATTACCGCAGTAAAGGCGCGAGCGAAGCCTTGATTAAGTGGTTGAAAGAAGGCGACTGCGAGTCGGTTTACTGCCGCGCGATCGAAGAGAAATATGTGATTGGCAACGAAGCAGTGCCGGAATTCAAGGCTGCTTATGACGAAGGATTGCGCGATTTCAAATCGCCGCAACTCGCGCGGCACTGGCTGACCGTGAATCTGCCTGCTGACATTCGCGACGGCTATTACAATATGAAGCAACAAACTATCAACAGCTTAATCAAGCAGGCTGAAGCCACTTCGGGAAGAGCCGTTTTGTCGATCATGACTGATCGCAAAGGCACCGCGTACTTTACCGACATTGAGCCCGGCGTTTATACGATTTCGAACCTGTTGGGAAGCGAAACGGAAACTGCCAGCGTCCTCTGGGCCTGCGAACGTGAAGTTAAGGCGACTGATCTCGCAATCGCTATGCGGCGTCCGTTTACGTTGTCGAACAAAAAGGATCCGAAAGTGAAGTGTGAGATCATCGAGCGGCCGTTGCCGGTTTGTGTCCACTAATGTGACTTTTGCAAACCGCGTAGCGGTGGGATGTTTATAGAACAAATCGAACGAGAAGTGACTAAAGCTCCTTTAGGAGCGAGATGCATATTGCGTCCATAAATGGGCTTTGGAAAATTAATTCGTGAGCTTGAGCTATAAACATCTCGTGCCTACGGCACGCTACCACTCGACGCTTCCCGGGACCCTGGGCCTGGCAGCCGTGGTGCTTATGAGCCACATGAGCCTCGGCGTTGTCACAGCGCAAACTCGCCGCAGAGCGCGCACTTCGAAACCTGCCCCGCAGCAACAAGCTTCCCGCGGTTCGGCCACGAAATACTCAGCGTTCCTTCATTCATCTGATAAGCACAAGAGCCTGGCGTGCAATGGTTGCCACAAAATTCCGACCGCGTGGAATGCCAAACGAGATTTCCCTGACGTGGCTGATTTTCCCGATCACGATGCCTGCGTCCGTTGTCACCGGCAACAGTTTTTCACGCGTCAGGCATTCAGCGGCACCGGCCCAACCATTTGCACTGTTTGCCACGTACGCGCCGCACCCAGGGAAGAAGGACGCTTCGCGTTCGGCAGGCCCAACAACTCTGGCCAGCCAACCAGGTCAAGAGAAGAATGGCAGTTTACGATCGAGTTCCCGCATGACAAGCACCAGAATGTGATCGCTGCTGGCGGTAAGTGGCATAGACTTCAGTCTGTGTGGTTCGAATCGCATCACAGACTAAAGTCTGTGCCACTCGACGACAAGAAACCTGATTACAACAACTGCTCTATCTGTCACGTGACGAACCTGAACGCGAGTCCTGGACCGCCTCCTGACTCGGTTGATTCATTCATGTCGCCCGCCGGAACATTCAAGACAACGCCGCGCTCGCACGATGCCTGCTTTGATTGTCATTGGAAGAATCTGAAACCGACGAGTGACGACTGTGCCGGATGTCACAAAGCTGCGGCCAGGTTCACGCCGGCCACCTGGCCCAAACGCCTTTCGGCCAAATTCGTTCATGAAGGCGGGAAGGGCGAGCACGTGATGGAATGTACCAGTTGCCACATCAACATTACGCGGGCGGCGTCATTGCGTGGCCTGACTCCGGATGTGCCGATAGCGGCGTGCGTAACCTGTCACAAGGACAACAAGAAGACGACTT
>QHXH01000503.1 GCA_003222855.1 Acidobacteriota bacterium | reverse complement strand
GATAGCGCGAAAGACACGCTTGTCTCGATATCTCGGATAGATTCAAAGGTAAATCATAGTAGTCGTCGATAAAACGGCGCGCGCGGCAAAGCCGTTCGTGAATGTCCGAACCGGTAGACTTCGTTTGACGAAAGGTTCTTTCGGCCACTTCTCAACGCAGCGACTAGCCGGTCTTCGCTACAAACCTTCTCGACAATTAGGTGGAGCGAGCGAGATTCTACTGCGAGTTTGGTGAAAGCGGAAGCCGTGTCGGAAGCCCGACCGTAAGCGAGGGCCGCTTGCTCAAGTCGAGCCCTCCCTGACGGTCGGGCTTCTGACACTATCGCCCTGGGTTGTACCAGTAACGATCGGCGAGCTTCTCATCGTGCCAGTTCGAAGTGATCAGGCTTTTCATTGCGTGTCCCAGCATCCCGAAATAATGCCAGTCGCCGAACTGATCGAACTTGCGCGTGCAGCCCAGCGCTTTCACTTGTGGCAGTCGCGTGGTTCGTTGTCCGCGCGTTCGACCGAGGCGACGCAACGCCAGCGGCAATATGACATCCTCGGCGTACAGCCGGCTTTCATCGTAGCCCCCTACTGCTTCAAAATCTTCCCGCCGGCAAAAAGCCACTCCGGTGTCCAAACCGGTCAGCAACACCATCGGTATCATCAGACAGTACGTTACCATCAGGGCAAAAGATTTTCTTTCCAACACCACCCCGGTCGCGCCCCAAACATAACGGCCGCTGGTCATCGCCTGATCGATGGCATCGAAGGTTTGCGGATGCAGCGCCGAGTCGGCGTCGATAAAGCAAAGAATTTCGCCCGTGGCTACGCGCGCGCCGCCGTTACGCGCGGCAGCGATGCGACGTTTTGCGACCGTGACCACGCGCGCCCTTTGATTCGCCGCAACCTCGGCGGTGCGATCGGTCGAGCAGTTGTCGGCGACGATTACTTCGACGGCATCGCGGCCACCTGAGTAATTCGATCGGGCGATTTCGATCGAGCCCAGTAGCCGCGGCAGGTATCCCTCTTCGTTGTAGGCTGGAATGATTACTGAGAATTTCATAAGTGGTGTGAGGCCAACATCAATCTACCTTAGCCGCTCAGATCAATCAACCAAAATTTTTTCAGACGTTCGTCCAGCAAATAGCGATTGAGGTTAATCCAGTGATCTGTCTTGTCCAGGATGTGCGAATCAGACGAAATGACTAAGCGACCCGAGATTATGATTTCAGCATCAGGATTAAAGAGGACTTCGACGGTCCAGTTCCAGCCGTTTTCCGTTGCCAGATCGCGAATCCGTTTTGCCAGCCGGCCGCAATCACTTGCCAGCCTTCGAGCTGCTGCAATAGCTTTTCTATTTCCTCGCCCTTCATGGGCGGCACCCCGCCGCGACATGGCACGCATTCACGTTCGGCTAAATCTGCCATCTGCCTTCCTCCCTTCGACGGGATCAGCCTACCACACGTCAATCAACGATGCCGATCACCCGCCACAGCCTCAGCACGCAGATTTGTCGCGGCGCGATGTTTTTGGCCTGATCTGAACAGGACGCGCGCAAAACTGCCAGCCGTTGCCGATCTGTCAGCGCGTGCCGATCGCCTACCAGCTTGAGGGCGCCCTTCATCGAGTAATCGCGACTCAACAGCCACGATAACTCTCTGACAGCCGTGCGCAGCGCCGGCAATTGATCGTCGGCAAAAAGCTTTCGATCTTCGGGATGCGCGCCACGATGTTTGCGAATGTCCGGCATCAGGTGTTCAGAGTTCAAACTTTAGTTTGCTGCTTGGAAAGCACAAGCGCAAAGATCTAAGACTAATCTCTGCGTGAGTCCACCTTATCC
>QHXH01000530.1 GCA_003222855.1 Acidobacteriota bacterium | reverse complement strand
CCCCTCGACATTCTCGCCCTAGCCGCCCACCGCGATGACGTAGAGCAAACCTGCGCCGGAACCCTGCTCAAGATGGCCGAGCGCGGATACCGCACCGGCATACTCGACCTCACGCAAGGTGAAATGGGGACGCGCGGCACCGCCGAAGACCGTGCCCGCGAAGCTGCGGAGGCGGCGCGCATCCTGAAAGTTTCCTGGCGCCACGCGCTCGATATTCCCGACGGCCGCGTCGAAAATACCTGGGAGAATCGTTTAAAGGTCGTCCGCGTACTCCGCGAGCAGCGTCCGCGGGTACTGATACTCCCCTACTGGGAGGGCCGCCATCCGGATCACTACACGGCCTCGATTCTCGGCTACGAAGCGGCGTTCCTATCGGGACTCGCAAAACTAAATTCAGCCGTCAACCGTCAGCCATCAGCCATCAGCGACCCCGGTGGCGATTCGGCAGCGCCTCATCGTCCCTTCAAAATTATTTACGCCAGCCTGTATCGCGACGTGCGGCCTACGTTTGTCGTGGACATCACTGACCAATTCGAAACGCGCTTCGCTTCGGTGATGGCGTATAAGTCTCAGTTCAACGACCAGGAAGCCGGCAGCGGAATCTTTCCAGCGCAGAAAGAAATTCGCGCGCGGGTAGAATCCATGGCCCGCTTCTACGGCATGATGGGCGGTGTCACCTATGCAGAGCCGTTCGTCCAGAAAGAAATCGCTCTGGTGGATGATGTGATGGCGCTTCCGGTGAAGTCGATCTGACATCGGGAGTTACACGTCGATGGGGATTAGTGACCCGATCACGTGTTCTTCTCTTGGAGGTTGTGTCCTATCGGGTGGGTCTTGCCTTGAGCGTGAGGTTGACGGAGTAAAGATGGTGCTGGAAATCATGAAGGACGTAAATTTGGTCGTTCCAGGGCTCCGGATGAGGACGCATCCATCGCAGCAGATGCAGCGGACAAAGCTTTACTTCCTTCCGCTGTTCGTTGAATTCCCGAATTGCGCAGAGTTCACCGGTCCACGGATTGTAACAAGCAAACTCAGGATAGAGAATGTCGTCGAAATAACAATACACGCGCGGCAGCCGAGTCGAATGCGGTAGATCGAACGCGGCAAGCGCCTGCATGGTGGAGCTGTAGTAGTCCAAGTCGAAAGCAACAAAACCGATGGGATCAGGCGCGTGCACAAGGTTTTGAACCGTCTGCTTAACGTCGCCAATGACGAGCTGTGTGCCGGGACTCAGCTGTTTTCTGAGTTTGGCTTGATCCATTCTGTAAAAACCTTTGCTCCAGACATACGGCAGATCCCGATAGTCGGCGGGGCTCGGCATGCCCTCCCCAGTATCAAAGCCTAGGACCGAGATTCGGATGCCGAAATAATTAGCGACTTCGCGCGCTCTGCTCTCGAGGGCGAGCAGGCCGTCGCCCGATCCACTCCGAATTCGATCACCGAGATGCCGTCCAGTCCTAGCAGCTTGGCTTGTTGTGCCGCATGAAACGTTCCGTATGCGTATTGAGCGCGGGACCAGGCTCCGTAGCGCGTGCGTAACGCCACGGATCCGATGGGAAATCGACGCCAAAGGGATACAACCTTCGGCACAGAGGTAACTGACCTCAGCAACACCTCGCCAATCACATTCATGCTTTATCTAACAATCGAAGATCCAAGTGAAGATCCAGGTTCTGATACCCATCGGCAGGAAGTCATCCTCGCAAGGTCTGCAGGCACGCACGACGCGATTTTAACATGCACTACCACGATGCAAAATTCATGTCTTCTTATTAGCAATTATGAGATCTACGCCTTGGACTGGCCGCTACCCTAGCTGTTGCTGGACGCGATGGAACGCTATACAGAGACCGATATCGGAATCTCCAGCAACTACGGAGCACCCCCAGTCGTGCCAAATAGCAGAAAACAAAAACGAAACGGTGGCCACCCGCTTTTATCGAACATAGCGGCAACTTTCTCTTGCTTTGATACATCCCAGTTTGCGCGCCTCTTCGCCCGAGAGCCGAAACGATTGCGTTGGAGGCGTATGGAAGACTCCGTCCAAAAACTCCAGGCCGAGTTTGTCGACCTTCTCCGGAAGCAGGTCGAGGCATTGGAACTGGATGCCTATGTGGGCCTGACGGACGAAGAGCGGAGCGAATACTATGAAAGGCAAGAGCGCATCCGTGATCTGGACGCAAAAATAAGCGAGCCTCCGGATCGGGCCGCCTAGCCTTCTGGGCGAGAAGTGCGATGGTGATTTAGAAAGGAAAGGGCTGTTCGGTTTGGCGTACTGTCGTGGCCTTGTTGGGCTGCATTTTCAATAGTTTACGCATTACGAAAAAATATAACGCAACTTCCAAAGAAACGTTGTGTTTTACTCGATCGGACCGGGTCCACATCGGACCGACTTCGTCCGCCAAAAAACACTGCTTTGTATTGAAAGATTCTCGTTATAACATAATAACTGCTTCGTCATAGTACTCCTGGCCTTTTCTGAGCTGGCTTTGTAGATTTCCCAAAGCAACGGTAAAACTATGGCGATCAACGCTTCGCTCTCCACCCAAATCTCAGAGACGATGGGAATGCGTTA
>QHXH01000529.1 GCA_003222855.1 Acidobacteriota bacterium | reverse complement strand
ACAAAGAGCGGCTCGCGCGATTTGAGCAAGAAGCTCAGACCGCCGGCGCGCTGAATCATCCGAATGTCCTCGTTATTTATCACATCGATACGCACGACGATTCGCCTTACATCGTCTCGGAATTGTTGGAAGGTGAAGCTCTTCGCGAGCGCATGGGCGGGGTCGCCCTGCCGCAGCGGAAAGCGATTGACTACGCGTTGCAAATCGCGCATGGCCTGGCGGCGGCGCATGAGAAAGGAATCGTTCACCGCGATCTGAAACCCGAGAATATCTTTATCACCAAAGATGGCCGCGTGAAGATTCTTGACTTTGGCCTGGCGAAGCTCACTGGTACGGGTGACGGCACGCAATCACAGACCGAAGTTCCCACGCGACGAGTCAATACCGATCCCGGCACGGTCATGGGAACTATTGGCTACATGTCGCCGGAGCAAGTGCGCGGCAAGCCGGCAGATCATCGTTCAGACATTTTTTCGTTCGGCGTGATTCTTTACGAGATACTTTCCGGTCGGCGCGCCTTTCGCGGCGAATCGACTGCCGACACGATAAGTGCGATCCTCCGCGAAGACCCGCCGGAGCTTTCCGCGACCAACCAGAACATCTCCCCTGCGCTCGAACGCCTGGTGAATCACTGTCTGGAAAAGAATCCGGAAGAGCGTTTTCATTCGGCGAGTGATTTGGCGTTTGCGTTGGAAGCGCTCTCCGGCCCGACGCCGGATTCCAGTCAAACTATAACTGCGACTGCTGCTGCGCCGATTTCGGCAAGTCTCGTCAAGCATCTGCCGTGGATCGTAA
>QHXH01000528.1 GCA_003222855.1 Acidobacteriota bacterium | reverse complement strand
CGCCCTCCCTGACGGTCGGGCTACTGCCCCGCGAATCGCAAGACGATTGACACTCGTCAAGCTTGGCGATATTGTGCGCGCCATCAAGAACGCCTACGGTCATTCTGCGCTTCCAGATTAAGGAGACCTGACATGAGAAACCGTCGCCGAAGCTTTGTAACCGCACTAATGATTTTGGCTTCGTTAATGCTCTTCGTTGGAAGCCTGGCCTTCGCGCAAAAAGGAAGGCCGATTCTGATACTCACTCAGAATGGACAGGTCGTGGTTAAAATTGTCGGGCCGAAGGGGGCGAATGATGTGCGCGTCTTTTGGGGTGGGCCAGCGGTTCCCGAAGGCGGGGGATACGGCTATTGGACGAAGAATGGCCAGGAGATACCCAAATCGAGATTTCAGTTCGGTTCTGATATCAACGATATTCATTTTTCAACCTCGGGACGAGTTCCGCGGTTTCCGCCCATACCCGCGCCGCACGGAGCTAATGATGTTGAGATAAGATGGGAGGAAAGCGGTCGAATCACAGAGGCATGGTGGACCAGGGATGGGCAGCGATTGGAGCAGATCCCGCTGGTTCGCGATGTAGAGGAGATCAGCCTTCAATTCGACAGTAAGACAACGAACGGACTCTTTGTCACGACCTTCGACACGCCGCAAGGAAAGGTCAAAGTCAATCTTCCGGACGATGTCGCCGCGGGCGATACTATCTCGGGTACTGTGGAAACAGAACCTGCGGGCAAGAACGATGCGGAACGCGCGCAGAACCAGGCGGAACTCAATGGCTATGTAATCGAAGTGGAGGGACAGAAGACAAAAGTGGGAGACAAGAAGTTTACCTGCAAAATCCCAACCGTGCTCACCCCTGAAGCAAAGACCATCGTCCTTCAGCACAACGGCCATACAGTAGCCACCAACCAGATTCCGATCGCGGTCACACCACCGCCAACACCAACACAGTTCACGCTGCCGACGGGCGGTCAGCAAGGAAGACCGATCCAGATCAAAGGTCCCTGTGACGGAGTTTTCTCTCCACAGGATCATGTGAAGGTGGGTCCCACGATACTGCCGCCGGTGGCAGAGTCGCCAAGAAGTCTGGTCGTGTTGAATACGAGCGATGTGGTGGGACCGACGACTATCGAGTGCAACGAGAATGGCGCGACGGTGCAGTCTCCATTCCGCAACATCGGCATCAACCTTTCAGCGCCCAAGTTGAATCTCCAGCGTGGAGAGAACACCACGCTGCATGTGGTGGTGTCGGGGCTGGCAGGGATCACTCAAGGCGTGCCGCTTGATCTGGTCAATAACTCGACAGGCGTCATCAACATGAGCGGCGGCGAAGTGCAGCATCAAATGATTAATCCAACCGCGGTGCAGCGAGACGGAACCTATTCAATCGATCGCACTTTGATCGGAATCATGGCCGGTGCTTTCGTGGTCACGGGCACAGTTACCTGGACTGAGACGTACACCAAAGAGGTGACGGGCGGTGTTATTGCGGGCGGGCCGGGACCCGTATCCCAACCGACTCCCTCAGCCACGCCTCTGACGCCGACCGATACGTCGAACGGTGTGGTTTGCAAATGGGTCAACTACAAAACGTATCGCGTGGACGAATTCAAGAGAGTGGATTCGAAGGACAAAGACCTTGAAGTGCGGCATTCATCGGCTCAGGGTGGAGGCGTGGCGGTCGAGTTTCACTGCAAGGCTGCGGGCACGTTCATCTTCGTAGTGTCAAAGGATAGCGGCAGCCCGGATGTCGTATCTGTCACTTGTACGCAGCCATAAACTGAGGTCACATCGATTGTCGAGCCGGAGCGGCACTCGCCCCTGTTCAGGTTGAACCTTGCAGAATCTGCGTCAGGTTCTTCGTGAATAGCGATCGCGGCATCACTTGATCAAAGCCTGCCTCTTCAGCCTGCCGCTGCAACTCAGCCTGGACGTGTGAGAAGAAGCCAACCAGCGGAATTTCTCGAAGCCGCTCATCCGCTTTCAATTGCCTTGCCAATGCGATCGGATCGATTTTCTGAGCATGAAGATCGATGATGATTACACTTCAATTTTGCGCGGAAAGCTGACGGTTACGCCAACCTGCTCAGCAGTGCCGCGAATCTTCGACGCGAAAAAAAGATCGTCAACGACTGCAATGATGTGTTTGGCCATATAATTTCTCCGTGCCGAAAGATCGGCCATGGCTTGGCCCTGCTGATGCGCGCTACTCTTTGACGTGCCGGTGGAGTCTCCTTTTTCTCTTCCGGTCTTCGACCCGCTACTTTCCTGCGGTCATAGACCACCAAATCCTGGACCGACTTCCCGGCAAGTCAGAGACTTGCCGCGCATCAAAATGGCTGAGCCGTCGGAACTAAAGCAGGCATCATAATCTGAAAGCAGAGAACTACAGAGGCAGCACGCAGTAGGGATACTCCCAGCATCTCGCGTGGGGTGGCAGATAGGGGGGGCGCTCTGGGTAAGTTGCCCTCCCTTACGGTCGGGCTTCTGATACCATCAGCGCGCTGATGAGCGTTACCAATCCACATCCGGGCAGCCGCATCGAGATCGGAAATCTTGCTTCGCAAGCCGATGTCGCCGACAACCGCTCGCGACTCATTCTCGCTTCTTACAATATTCGTTATGCGGTTGGTTCTCATTTGATCTCGTCGGGCCTGCTGCGAAAGCTCGGTTACAACTTTCCGTCTGATCGCCCGGCAGCCGTGGCCCGAAACATTCGCACTGCCGCGCGGGTTCTCTCAAACAATTCCTTGTTGCCGCCGCCCGACATTCTAGCATTGCAGGAAGCCGATAAAGCGACTGCGCGCGCCGGCGGTCATCATGTCGCGGCCCAACTTGCCCGAGCGCTGAGCCTGCCCTATGTGCACGTCGGCGCCGGGCTGCCGCGCGGGATAAAACCAAAACAGCGCGAGTGGTGGCTGAACTTTGAAGAACAAATCGGAATTGATGAAGAGACCGATACAGGTGTGGCGCTGCTTAGCCGGGCACCACTACAGGAGATTACGCGCATCGATCTGCCGTGGCATGACTGTGCGTGGCGGCCGCGTCTCGCAATGGCCGCGACGATGGAAATGGCCGGTTCGCGGGTTCGGCTATTTAACGTGCATATCGATCCGCACGGGCCACTCGACAATCAGCATCAGCAAACTGAGGCTGTTCTGGCTGAAGCACAGAAACACAATGGCCCAACTGTAATTCTCGGCGACTTCAACACGCTCTCAAAACAGAAAGCGATTGAAATTCGAAAACTGATGGAATCGCACGAGTTCTCGACACCGTTTCCGACGAGCATTGCTACCTGGCGCGGCGCAGCTTTGCGCTTTCATGCAGACTGGATATTTGTGCGCGGACTACGAGTAAGCCGCTGGGGTGTTGCCCGGCCCTTGAATGTTTCTGATCACTGGCCCATCTGGGCGGAGATCTCATTGCCGATTGCCAATTGACGATTGCCGATTTGAGTGCGCAAGCTTACTCGCAACAGCCCAACCCGTAAGAGACGCGGTGGCATTAATAATGGATAATCGGCAATTGGCAATCGGCAATCGGCAATGACGAAGATCATCAGCCGCGATAATTCCCTGCTGCGCCGCGCGCGCGCCGTGCGCGATGGCCGTCTCGATGAATTGATTTTCGTCGAGGGGTTGCGCTTGTGCGAAGAAGCTCTTCATTCGGGCCTTAAGATCGAAGCCGTAATTTACTCAGAACAAATCGCAAAGAAAGATCGCGCGGCGAAATTAATTGGCGAGCTGGAACACACGGCTGACAAATCCGCCACAGTCAACGAGAAGTTACTCGCATCGATCTCCTACACAAAAACCCCGCAAGGCATCATCGTGCTCGCCTCTCGACCATCAATTACGGAGAGCGAATTCAAACGGCGGCAACCCGCGAAGCCGCTGCTCGTGATCCTGCACGGCATCAACAATCCCGTGAACGTGGGCGCAATTATTCGCACGGCGGAAGCAGCCGGGGCCACAGGTGTAATCACGACAGCGGGAACAGCCGATCCGTTCTCGCCAAAGTCTCTGCGCGGCGCGATGGGCGCAGCGTTTCGGCTGCCTTTCTGGATTGGCGGCGATTACTCGCAGGTAATCGAGTGGTGTCGCAAACAGAGAATTCAGACCGTGTGCGCAGCCATTAACGGTGCAGAGAGCTACACCGAAATCGATTGGCAACAGCCGGCCGCGCTCATCATGGGCTCCGAGTCGAAAGGATTATCGGCGGAAGAAATTGCGCTCAGCGATGCAGCCG
>QHXH01000527.1 GCA_003222855.1 Acidobacteriota bacterium | reverse complement strand
ACGGCGTTCCCGACAACAATGACGCCGGCGCAGTTTGTGGACAAGCTGTTTCTAAATGCCGGCGTGACGCCTTCCGCGACCGATCGCAACACATCAATTAACCAATTCAGCGGAGCGGCCGACACCAGCAACATGACCTCGCGCTCGCGGGCATTGCGCGACGTGGCTGAAAACGGATCGTTGAATTCGCAGGAGTTCAATCGGGCGTTCGTGCTGATGCAATTCTTTGGTTACCTGCGGCGCAACCCGAACGACCCGCAGGACGCGGACTACACGGGTTATGACTTCTGGCTGACGAAGCTGAATCAGTTCAACGGCAATTTTGTGAACGCAGAAATGGTCAAAGCATTTATTGCTTCGAGTGAATATCGCAACCGCTTCGGACCTTAGAAAGACTGGCTCACTCAAATGCGCAACTCGAAAATTCAGAAATGTCCCCCATCTATTCCAGACGTGTCATTTGCACGCGATGAGATCTGATCTTAGGGGCACGCTGGGTAGGTATGTTGAAACTCGATGGACGGGAAGATCGAATAATCCCTCTATTACTTTACCCTGGAACTTTTTTCGCCTGCCGAAAAACGCGAGAGCGTTCACGCTCGTGTGCGTGTCTTTGTCCTTGCGCGCCGAATGAAACCCGGCAGCTTGTTTTTGTGTTTCACCTGGCGAGCGAATACTCTCAAGGTACTTTCGGATCGAAGAGAAGTGAGTTGTTGGCTGTCTCTTTTTCAGTCTTTACATAATTCGTGACTGGCGAGACGTTGGTGCAATCCGGATAAAGATCAGAGGGGTTTATAGTGATCTCCATCTGACTACCTGTTTTACCTTCACGGGTTATGTATGTGCCCCACTCGCGATCGAAGCCATCGAAGTAGATCCACTCTTCCTGACCTGCCCTAAGCGCAGGCACCGCCACTTGCCGGTAAGAGCGTGCAATCGGATGGTCTTTGCACATTCTCATCCGCCTTAAATCCAAGACGACTTCCCCAGCGTCGTCTGTTCCTTTGTTGCCGACGCGCACGGCCAGTCGAGCTGTGCTTACCGAAGGCGTAGGAAGATCGATTACCTTTACTTCCGCAATGTAGAAATCGGGGCCCTTCACCTCCACCCGACCCGCCGGGAACCCCTTATCGGATACGACAGGCTTTCCGTTACGTTCTGATCCCGACGCCAATAATCGACCGTGCGAACTATGCACATTGAATGTCCAGTAACTATCACGAGAACGAAGTTCCTTGATCCAACCATATTTCTCGCCTCTCCCGACGCCTTCGATTTCCTGAACCAGAGTGTTAGGCTCATCCGCCCGCATTTCACGATCCAACCATGAGCATTCGCCAGGAGCCAGTCCCTTTCCAGACGGTTTAGATCCACGAATGAACGTGAAGGCAACATACTTGAGCGGTTCATCTGTAGTTACATTTACGCACCCCTCACATGGCGCTGGAGGGTCGAGTTTGAAAGTCTCTGTCCCGCGGCAGACGAGCGGATAGTCATCCACCAACCTCGCTGCCCTGGTGTCAGAGAGCAGTTGAAAAATTAGCGACGTCATGCCGGCGGCGATTAGCACTAACAAAAACCTGCTCTTCATGGCTATCATTTCTCCTCTACTATTGTTTTCGAGTCCAGCCATGCTTGAGAGGTTTTTATGAACGGCAATGGTCTCGCCACGACCCAGGCTGCAGCCAAACCTATGTTATTGCTTCCATAAGCAACCAAGCCGTAACCGCGCTCCACGGAAAGTCCGGGGCCGGCCCACTCGCCCCAGCCTTTGCCCCAGGAGTTCTTGATCAACCACGCTGCCAGGCGATCGTCCCAGCCGATCAATGTGACACCATGGTTGACGTTGTACCTTTTAAACCCTCC
>QHXH01000526.1 GCA_003222855.1 Acidobacteriota bacterium | reverse complement strand
TCCAATATAGAGAGCGCGTGCGGGCTTGCGGCTTTGCCGCCGCACATTGCCGAAAGCCTTTGGCTTTCCGGCTTGAGGTTACATAATTTTTCCTGAGGCTCCGCCTCAGCCAACCTGGAGGCGCAGCCTCCTGATCACAATGAGATTCAAATCAACGGTAAGCCCAAGGCTTACCGCCGTGTGCTGCGGCGAAGCCGCGCTCACTTAGCGTACTGGAGTTGTCCCAATTGCTCGTTAAGCAACTCCCAGACCTGTCGGATGTGGCGCTCGGTGGTGCGAATATTTCCAATCGAGAGCCGCAGGGTGAGCTTGTCGTTTAGTTTTGTGTGCGACAGAAACGCCTTGCCGGTGGCATTGACACCGTGCATGATCGCTTCGTTGAGGGCGTCGAGCCGTTTCGCGCACACGGCCTCGGTTTCATCTTCTAGCTGCGGACAAGCGCGAAAGCAAACGAGCGCCAAAGGCACCGGCGCCATCATCTCCCACTCCGCCGATTCTTCCACCCAAGACGCGAACAACTGCGCCAGCCGGCAATGTTCGCGAATGCGCGCGGCGAGCCCTTCGCGGCCAAAATAGCGGATGATCATCCAAAGCTTGAGCGCGCGAAAACGCCGCCCGAGCTGGACGCCGTAATCGGATCCGCTGCGAACCTTCTCCTGCTCAGGCGTGCGCAGGTATTCAGGCACCAGGGCAAACGCGCGCCGCAGCAAATCCATCTGGCGGCAGTAAAGCACGGAAAGATCGAACGGCGTGAACAGCCATTTGTGAGGGTTGAGCACCAGCGAGTCCGCGCGGTCGCAACCATTCAAAATCTCGCGCAGCTCCGGCACGATTGCCGCCGGCCCGGCATAAGCAGCATCCACGTGCAGCCACAATTTGTGTTGCTCGCTAATCTCGGCGATCGCCGCCACGGGATCGATGCTGGAAGTGGACGTGGTGCCCACCGTCGCGACGACGCAGAATGGCAAAATGCCGTTAGCTTCATCGTCCTTAATAGCTGCGGCCAGCGATTTCGGATCCATGCGAAAATCAGAATCGCTGGGAATCTTGCGCAAGCTGCGCTGACCCAAACCGAGCGTGATGATGCCTTTGTCGATC
>QHXH01000525.1 GCA_003222855.1 Acidobacteriota bacterium | reverse complement strand
TCGGTGCCTCTCAGGGGATGAGCGCCTCGGTCTTCAAACTGAATGCCCGATCCTGCTACCAGGTCCGTGACCGTGCTCGAAACCAGCACTTCACCGGCTCGCGCTTTAGCGGCAATCTGCGCGCTCATCTCCACGGCAGTGCCGGCGAGCTTCTCATTGATCGTGTCGCATTCACCCGTGTGCAGGCCTGCTTTGATCTCGATCCCGAATTGGCGCGCGGAATTTCTGATCGAGCACGCCGCCCGAATCGCCCGGGCTGGCCCATCAAAGCCGGCCAGCACTGTATGCTCACTGGTTTCAATCTCACGGCCCCTGAACCGCTCGAGCTCTTTCGTGGTCAGCGACAGAAATGAGTCTCGCAACTCATGCTCTCGCAGCTTAGCCGCGCCAGTTGAGCCGATAACGTTTAGGCACAACACCGTGGCCAGCACCCGATCAACTAGCGGGACATGTCGAATGCCGTCGAGGAACTTTTCGATCTCATCAAGTATCGTCTCCTGATTACCGACAAATGGCAGGTGATCATCGCCCGGCAGCTCGACGTATTTCGCGCCGGGAATCTGCCGCGCCATGTAGCGCGCTCCACCTACGTTCGCGTCCAGGTCGCCGGCGCGATGAACGATCAGGGTTGGCACTCGAATCGTCGGCAGGATATTTGTGATGTCGATCTGCGTGTTCATTTTGGCGAAGGCCAGCGCGGCGCCAGGGCTGGCGCTGCGACGTAGAAAAGTGGCCCACCATTCTTTGAACCGCTCATCTCCCGCGCGGCTCGGTGCCATGATGGACGCGTCGACCACTCCACCCCAACCTTGCTGGATCAAGTCAAAAAATTTCTGACGCTCCTCGGGAGTAGGAGCCCAGGGATAAGTAGGATCCCAAATCCGTTTGGCGTACGAACCGTACATGACCAGCGCCGA
>QHXH01000524.1 GCA_003222855.1 Acidobacteriota bacterium | reverse complement strand
TCTTCAAATCGTCCGCTTCGTCGCGCGCGCGCGTCGGTGAACGCGCCTTTTTCATGGCCGAACAATTCCGATTCGAGCAACGTTTCAGGGATCGCGCCGCAGTTGAGTTTGATGTACGGTTGATCTTCACGACCTGAATTGAAATGGATGAGATTGGCCACCAGCTCTTTGCCGGTGCCGGATTCACCCTGAATGAGCACTGAGGTTTGCGTGTCCGCGACGTTCAACGCGAGTTCGATGGCGCGTCGAATTGCGACAGCTTGTCCAATGATTCGATCCTCACCATATCGTTCGTGCAGCGCGCTCTTCAGCCTCATGATTTCCGCTGAGAGGTGATCGCGTTCGAGTGCAGTTCCGATCTGATCGGCAATTCCTTCGCAGAGCGCTACTTCGTGATCCTTGAAGCGATCGCGCGGCTCGCTCCAAACGAAGCCAAGCAACCCGAATGCGTGACCGGCGATTCGCACCGGCGCTATCAAAGCGGCTCGTCCGCCGAGGGTGGCATTGAACATTATGCGCAGCGGCAGCGGTAGATCCGATTCATGCAACTTCATGGTCTTGCCCTGCGACAGGATATCGACCGCCGCGGGATATTCAGTGACATCGAGCGATTGACCGTGGGCTTCAATCAGTCCGCGAACATTGTCCGTGACCGCGTGCGGCGCGGCTTTGAATGCCGCCAGGCTGATGCGATTTTCGTCGGCATCCAGCACACCCAGGGCCGAATAATCAGCTCCTACCAGAGACAGAGCGCGTTCGAGCACGGCCGATGTTACCTCACCGAAATCGGAACGCGCGTTCAGCGCATTAGCGATTTCCAGCAACGCATTAGTCGTCTCAGCTTCGCGTTTCTTGTCCGTATAGATGCGCGTGTACTGATAGCCAATCGCGAGTTGCGTGGCGATGGAAACCAGAAAGGCAACTTCTTCGTCAAACCAATGACGCGTCGTGCGCGTATGATGAAGGCCAATCAAGCCGAGCACTTCATCATCAAGCACGACCGGAACGACCAAAAGCGACCGCGTGCCGAGGCTCTTCGCAAAAAACCTAATCTTATGATCAAGATCCGGCGCCGACGTATCGTCGAGCTTGATTGGCTTTCGCACGTCGAGGTGTTGAGATAGCGTCTCGACATCCATCGGAATGCGCATCTCCACGCTGGACGGCACGTTGTCTGACGCGCGCCACTCATGGCTGACGCTCAGCTCGCCGTCGGGTGTTAGTTTGATGATGTCGCATCGATCGACCTCCATCATTTGTCCCAACTCAGCGACGATCACCTGCAGAAAGGAATCGAGATTTATCGAGGTGGGCAAATTCGACGCGAGGCGGCCGATGATAGATTCGCGCGCCTCGTGCAGCTTCAGCTTGCGCTCGAGGGAAAGGCTATTTTGTGCTTCGGCTGCTGGTTGCATGTGACAAGCGTCTGGCTGATGATAGCGACGAGTCGTCGTATCTCAGGCAAAAATTGATCGTGATCATAACCAACGGTCGCGCAACTTGCAAAAACGTTCATCTGGTAAAGCGGCTGCGGGGCTGCGAATTTCAATCGGGCGGCATCTGAGAAGCGAGCAGTTTGTACGCTTCGGAAACGGTCTCGTATAATCGTTGACAGACTAAAACGAAGCAAAGCTAACGATGCCAATTTACGAATTCCGTTGCAAAAAATGCGGTAATCAGATCGAGGTGTATCAGAAGTTTTCCGACAAGCCGCCGGCCCGATGCAAGCAGTGCGGCGGGCGTTTGGAAAAAATGATTTCGCAGACCGCGTTTCAATTCAAAGGCGAGGGATGGTACGTCACCGATTACGCCCGCAAGGGGAGTGTCAGCGAAAAGGTCGAGAAGGACCTGGCGGCGCCTGAGCCTGCCGCAAAGAGCGACGACGGTGCGAAGTCAAAGAAATCTCCCGCGAAAAAGACCAGTGGCGACAAGAGCTAAGATTCCAATTCCGAGATGGGCCGCCTAAACCAAACACCGAAGCCGAGGAACATCCGGGGTCGCGCCTCAATAATTGCGCTGACCGCAATCCTTCTCGCCGGCACTTTGTTCGGGCAGGCAGGCCGCCGCTCGCATCCGACCTCTGAATCATCAACCATGGTGAATGTCGTCGCCGTCCGAACTGAAGGAACGCCGGCGCCGATCACGGCGAAAGAGATTTCCTTTTTCGATAACGGCGTCGAACAAAGCATCAGAAATTTTGCTCCCGATTTGTCCGCGGCAAAGATCGTGTTGCTGGTCGATAATTCGCTGACCATTCGTGCCGACGTCGACAAGTTGGAAGCAGCAGCGCTCGAGTTTGCCTATGAGATTTATGACGGCGACAAGTTGCTGATCGTTGGTTATGACAGTAACGCAGAGATTGTTTCCGATTG
>QHXH01000523.1:561-3003 GCA_003222855.1 Acidobacteriota bacterium | reverse complement strand
CGCGTATCGCACCGGCTGGAGAATAAGCATCGCCGCCGTCGCCACAAACGCAGCGGCGGCGGTCGTGCTAATTCCTGTCGGGTTGTTCGTCTACAAAGATCACTTATCGTGGCAAAACGTGATCGGGCTAATCTTCTGCGTCGTGGGACTGGCGCTGCTTGTGCGCCAATAGCGCTTTGGAGGATGAATTGTGATCAACTGCTGATCACTATTCTGAAAAAAGGATTGGATCAGACCGCAACGGGCGCCGCGATTTTCGCGTGTGATTCGTATCCGATGAGATTCAAATCCTGGTACTGAAAACTGAGCAAGCCTTCCAGCCCGCGCAACCCACGCTCATCATCTCTGATCTCCAACTTCGGCAGCGGTCGAGGTTCGCGCGACAACACTTCGTGAACCTGATCGAGATGGTTTTGATAGATATGATAATCGCCCAGCGTGTAAATGAATTCGCCGGCTTGTAAGTCGCAAGCCTGCGCGACCAGGTGCGTAAGCAGCGCGTACGAGCTGATGTTGAAAGGCACGCCCAGGAATGCATCCGCCGATCGTTGATAAAGCTGGCAATGAAGAAAACGTTCGCCCGCACGGTCCTCGATCTTAAATTGAAAGAGCGTATGACAGGGCGGCAGATCGACGTTGTCACATTCGCGCGGATCCCAGCCGCTGACGATCAGTCTGCGCGAATTGGGATTCGTTTCGATCTCGTTAATCAGCCGCGCGATTTGATCGACGCCATCGCGTTTTGGATAGTGCCCGCCGAATGATCGCCAGAGATATCCATAAATCGGGCCCATGTCACCGGCTTCACGCCCAAATCGGCGCGTATGTTCCACGTCAGCCCACTCTTTCCAGATGTCGATTCCCTTCTCTCGCAGATTGGCTTCGTTCGTGTCACCAGATAGGAACCAGAACAATTCCTCCGCTATCCATCGAAATGGAACTCGCTTGGTCGTGACGATGGGAAAGCCTTCGCTGAGATCAAAGCGAGTCTGATATCCGAAATGTGAGATCGTGCCGACACCAGTCCTATCTTGATGCTCGGTGCCGTTATCAAGAATCGAGCGCAGGATTTGGTGGTACTGCTTCATGCCTGATCAGGACCGTTAGGGACGCAATATTTATAGAACCTGGGCAGATAAATTCAAAGCTCAAAAGGAGCTAAATGATTCATCAGGAATTATTGCGCTCCTTCGGAGCTATCGGCAAAGAAAATGCTGTCGAACGATAAATATCGCGCTCAATATGGAGTCTGGATCACTTGGAGATTTCTTTAACAGCCTCAATCAGTCGTTCAACTTCATCATCGCTTGTGTAGCAAGCGCAGCCCACGCGCACCAAACCTTCGGGCGCCAGACCTAATCTCTCGATAACTGTCTGCGCGTAAAAGTCGCCGTGTGAAACGAACAGGCCACGTTCCGCCAGACGGCGCGCGACTTCGGTTGAAGCGACACTCTTAATGATGAACGAAACGGTTGGCGTGCGTGCGACGTCCGGCGGTGGTCCATAAAGACGAACGCCTTTGATTTGCGCGAGCGAATCCCAGAGTTTCCTTACTTGAGGAGAACTGTGAGCGCGAAGACCGGCGAACGAAGATTGTAAAGCATCGCGTCGATTCCGCAAGTTATCAACTTGCGCTACCAGCGACGCATAGAAGTCCACGGCCGCGGCGGCGCCGGCGATCCCTTCATGATTCAATGTCCCCATCTCAACCCGTTCGGGCGCCGTGTCGGGCGCCGGTTGCAACTTTGGAAAATCAATCGACTCGAGCAACTCCTGCTTTCCATAAAAAACGCTGACGTGTGGGCCATAGAATTTATAAGCGGAGCAGGTAAGGAAATCGCAATCGATCTCTTTGACGTCGCAAAGAAAATAAGGCGCGTAATGGACCGCATCAACCAACGCAAGTGCGCCGACTGAATGCGCGAGCTGTACCGCCCGGCGATAATCGTTGACGGTTCCCAGCGCATTACAACCGGCGCCGAATGCGACCACCTTCGTTCGCTTTGTGACTAATCTCTCAAAATCATTCCAATCGAGCTGCCCGGACTGGGGATCCATCTGGCTAATCCTTAACCGAACCCCGCGCTCAACCTCGAGCGCCTGCCACGGCGCAACGTTCGCGTGATGCTCGAGTTCCGTAATGACGACCTCATCGCCTGGGCCCAGCGTGCGTCCGAGTGCACGCGACAAGTGATAGATCATCGAGGTCGTGTTCGGTCCGAAAACAATTTCATTTGCTGAGGCACTCAAGAAATCCGCGAACGTGTGTCGCGCCGTTTCGATGATCGCGTCGGTTTCGTGACTCGTGGGATATTCCCAGTGCGTGTTCGCGTTGTGATTCAACAAGTAGTCCGCGACCGCGTCGACCACGGCGCGCGGCGTCTGCGTTCCGCCCGGGGCGTCAAAATAAGCAACCGGGTATCCGTTGTGTTCGCGCTCAAG
>QHXH01000523.1:0-523 GCA_003222855.1 Acidobacteriota bacterium | reverse complement strand
CAATCAGGGCTTCATCGAAGTATGTGATGCTATCAGAAATGATTACAAATTTCGCGCACCGCAGGCGGTATCTTAGTTTGACTTTGCGCATCTTTGCGCCTTGGCGTCTTTGCGCGAGATTACCTCTTGATGCAGGACGTTTCACGCAACGGCGCAAAGCCGCAAAGAAAACGCAAAGTAAAATACTACTGCACCGGATGACCTTCTTTCCTGGGTGATCCGGCATTGTAGTTGCACTAACCATCGTCTGAATCCAGAGCATTCGGTAAAAAGCGATTTGTGTGGCGCTTAAACGAACGCTCAGGCACCCAACTGTACGCGAAGGCGACACGAGCACTGGGTGCCGGTAACAACTGCTTAAGAAATGGAGAAGAAAAATGGCAAAACGAAAAAACACTGCGAAAACGAAAACCAACAAAGCGCCGACCTCTTTACAGACGCGCAAAAGCGAAGACGTTGCCAAGCGTCTCGCCGCGACACCGTTTGCTTTCATGAAGCGGTTCAGTGAAGAGATGGACAACCT
>QHXH01000522.1 GCA_003222855.1 Acidobacteriota bacterium | reverse complement strand
ACAACCGTCATGCCGATCACCTCTTCGAGGCCTTTTAACTTCCGAAAAATGACGATGCGACTTGCCCACGGGCACGCCAGTGAAACATAAAGATGATAGCGGTCAGCAACGGCAGGATACGGCGTCGATCCATCATTCGAGATCCATTCACGGAACGCGTCCTCCTGCCGTTGAAATTCTCCGGACCCGGTCTGCTCGGTTGGAAATTGCGCTTTCATTAAACACCAATGGACACGAATGGACACGAATTCACAATCTGCTCGTGCTTACTCCTGTTGATTAGTGAATTACGCGAGCCGTCACTTCTGGCCCCACCACGTTGACAGCCAAAAATGCCAATGGTACCGCCGCCCAAATTTACGCGGAAGTCCGCAAAAGGCGGTTTCCCCATGGAGATTTGCATAGCGTGTTAAACAGTCAGGTTCTGGTGTTAAACCGGCTTTGGCAGGCGGTGAACATCTGCACGGCCCGCCGCGCCTTTGCGCTGGTGTATGCAGGTCATGCCCAGATTGTCTCGTCCGACGAGGCGAACAATTTTCTGACGCACGATTTCGAAAGCTGGCGCGATTTATCGGCGAATGCGCCCGACCATGAGGTGGTCACGACGATTGCGTTTAAGATTCGTATCCCGCGTGTGATCGTGCTGCTGGTATTCGATCGGCTTCCGAAAAAGGAAGTGAAGTTTACCCGCCACAACGTGTTCGAGCGCGACAAGAACACCTGCCAGTACTGCGGCGAGGTTTTTGATCGGAGCGAGCTGAATCTCGATCACGTCGTGCCGCGCGACCGCGGAGGGACGACTACGTGGGAAAACGTGGTTTGCTCATGCATTGCCTGCAATACCCGTAAAGGCAATCGGCTTGCGCGAGAAGCGCACATGAGCCTGATCCGCAAACCTAAGCGGCCAAAATGGCGACCGTTTGTTCAGATTACTTTTTCCGCACCGCAGCACGACCTGTGGAAGCATTTCGTGGATCTCGCGTACTGGAACGTCGAACTGAGCGATTAGTGCCACGCAGGGGCTAAAAGTTACAACGTTAAAAGGCCCAACGTTGTAGCTCTTTTTAACGTTTAAGCGCTTCAAGAATGGGCTGCGGATAAACGCCCAGCCAGATCGTCGCGATGATCAACGCGCTGATCGCCGCGCGTGACAGCCCGTTCACGGGAATCCTATCGATCTTACTCGTGGACTGCCAGTACATCGCGCGAACGACCTTGAGATAGTAATAGAACCCACAGCCCACGGTGAGCACCCCGACGACGATCAGCGCAATCTGCTGCTGCAAAACTGCTGCGTAAAAGATATAAAACTTGCCGAGAAAACCCGCGGTAAACGGTACACCGGCGAGCGAGACCATGCCGATAAGCATCGCAAACGCGAGAAATGGCGAACGTTTGGCGAGGCCATCAAAGTCGGAGATTTCGTCGCCAGTTTGCTGCGAGACGATTATCAAGACTGCGAAACTGAGAAGGGTCATCAGCAAATACGCGACGAGATAGAACGTCACTGCGCGGACATCGAAACAGACGACTCCGATAAGCAGATAGCCCGCATGCGCGATGCTGGAATAAGCGAGTAGCCGTTTCAGGTTCGCCTGCGGGAGCGCTGCGAGATTTCCGTAAATCAATGTCAGTAGCGCGATCAAGACGATCAGCCGTTGTGTTTGCGGCAGCGTCAGGAACGGCAGTAAAACCCGTAGCAGCACAACAAAGCCCGCCGCTTTCGAACCAACGGAGAGATACGCAGTCACAGGCGTGGGCGCACCTTGATAAACATCAGGCACCCAGATTTGGAATGGCACCGCACCAATTTTGAAACCAAGCGCGACGAGAACAAACACCATGCCCAGCAGCGCCGCGCCGCGGTTCACCTCCGCACTCGCCAGCGCCTCCGTGATCCGGTGCAGATTTGTCTGGCCGGTCACGCCGAATATCCACGCGATTCCATATACGAGAAACGCCGTGGAGACCGTGCTGAGCACCAGATATTTGGTTCCCGCTTCCAAAGTAATCGGATTGCGCCGGGTAAAGCTGACGAGCACGTAAAAGG
>QHXH01000521.1 GCA_003222855.1 Acidobacteriota bacterium | reverse complement strand
CTGGTGGACGAATCGTTGTAGGGCAAGCGGTCGCCGCGGCGACCTTGCCGGTTTTCCGCGATTGGCAGGCAGAGCGCCTGCTCTACAGATTAAAGCTAAAACACTGCGCCTTTACGAAACGCGTAATTTTTTCCACACACCGCCTTCTTCTTTCCAGTTGTATAGCGCCTTGCCGTTGATTTTGTGAACGGAGGTCTCTGTGATCTTCATACTGCCGGGCTCTCCGGCCATGAAGAAATCAATGTCATAAATTGTGCCGTTGGTAGCCTTCATATCGACGCAGGCGAAATATTTGCCGCTACCGAGATTCGACAGCCGATCGTCATGGACCTTGACCAAATCAAGCGCGAGATCTTTGCCCCGATAGTTGATGTGAAACTTTCTGTCACTCGATTTCCTAGTGTAGCTGTCAATGTGTTTTTTAATTCCCGCAGAGATCTCGGCCTTGCTCACTTCCTTCGTCTGCGGGCTGCTCGGCGGAGATGTTGTTATTGTCTGTGGCAACCGTTGCAATGGTGCCCGCGGATGTTGCGCGAAGAGTGGCATAGCCGCCGCTAAAAACAACGTAACAGATACTGCGATGTTAAGTTGTGTATTCATAGGATTGGATGCTGAGGGTACCTAAATCGGAACGCGCTGGAGATTTTATCGTGCCGTTCACGCTGTTGGAAAGCGAAATAGTTACTTCTCTGTAGACGGCCTCGGACATGAAAGCCAAAACGCTTGTTTTATTTCGCATCACCCGGCCAAGGATCGGCGAACTTCGTGATGCTGTATCTATTAAGTAGAGATGACCAAATCGTTCACAGTCTGATCGATCGCAGCCGCAGAGCATTCGTGATTACCGACACTACTCCATGTGCGCGAGCATTTTTGGTCCGCCGGTTTTGAGGAACCGGACCACTAGCAAAAGCGCGATGGCAAGAAAGATCACATTGAGCGCGGTAGTGTAGTTGAGACTGATCGATGTCTCGACGATTTGGGCGTTGCGTTGAGAGGGAATTAGCCCGAGCAAGTCGAACAGGAGCTCAATCAACAGCGCCGCCAGGGCCATGGCGACATAAAAGGCCGCCACGATGAGGCCAGCCACTTTCCAGCCGTAATACTTTCGGTAGATGTCGATAATGGGAAGCACGATCAGGTCTGCGTAAATGAACGCGATGACTCCACCGAAGCTGATGCCGCCATTCCAAAGCACTGCAGCCAGCGGAATGTTGCCCACGGAACAAACGAACGAAATGACGGCGACGATCGGCCCGACGATCGGTCCCCAAACCTTGGCTGCGACCGGATGCGAGACCAGGAAAAATTCCTTCCAAAAATCATTCGGCACCCAGGCAGCGAGCGCGCCTGCGATGAGCAAACCGCCGGCAATATCTTTCCATACAGCAAGCAAATCCATGACGAAGTACTGGCTCGTAGCTGTGAAACCATTCTTCGATGTGATGCGCTGCCAGAACGAGCCTTCCGTCACGCTCATGTCCATTTCAGCGTGGCCTTCCATTTTCCCTTTCAGGCCTTTGTCCGCCTGTGTGCGCGCTTCAGCAACAAGCTTTCGGGATAAAAATAGTCTGAACAGCAGCGCCATGAGGACAACCATCAACGGTCCGCCCACGAACTCGGCGGCGGCAAATTGCCACCCCATCAGCACAATGATGATGATGGTCAGCTCGGCGACTAAGTTCGTGGAGGCAAGCTCGAACGCCATCGCTGCCGTAAAGTCGGCACCTTTGCGAAAGATCGACCGCGCCAGAGCTACCGCCGCATAGGAACAGGAGGATGACGCCGCGCCGAGACCGCATGCAATGGCGAGCGATTTCGGAGAATCATTCGGCAACAGGTTCGTCATTTCACTTTTCGAAACGACGGCCTGCACAACGGCAGACAAGCCAAAGCCGAGGATCAGCGGCCATAAGATCTCCCACAGCATGGCAAACGCCATCCAGAGCGCATGACCAAGAGCGGTAATAACATCCATATTACGGCGGCGAGACAGCGCCGTAGCTACAAACGCTGCACATTTATGAGGCGGCTAACAGAGTTACGCGGCCTTCGCCGTTTCCATGTCTTCGGTGTATTTGCCGAAACGGGCTTTGCTGTTGCACAAGGCGCGATGATGAAACGCTTGTTGGGCAGCAGCGACATTCGCCGGCTCGCCTTTCCAAGCTTTAAGCACAGGCGCTTGGAGGGCGCGCCCATAGGAAAAACTCAACTGCCACGGCAGGTCCGGCAGCTGATTCATTGCGTTGAGATGCTCGGTGGCTTGCTGATCAGTCTGCCCGCCGGAAAGGAAGACAAGACCGGGAACAGCAGCGGGAACCACGCGTTTCATGCAGCGCACAGTGGCTTCTGCCACTTCCTGCACCGAAGCTTGTTGCGGACAATCTTTACCTGAAAGAACCATATTCGGTTTCAGCAGCATCCCTTCGAGCGAAACCCGGTGCTCGTACAGA
>QHXH01000520.1 GCA_003222855.1 Acidobacteriota bacterium | reverse complement strand
GCAAGGAAGTGGATGGCAAAAACGTCCTCGATCTCATGACGCTTGCCCCGCCGGAAGGATCGAAAGTGCGAGTCCGCGCTGAAGGACCCGACGCCGTAGAAGCAATTCACGCGGTCGAACAACTAGTGCGATCGCGGTCTGATGAGGATTAACGATATGAATGAACAAATTGCTAATGAATCTAACGAGAAGCCACGGATCCTGATCGTCGACAACAACTCGCGGTTTGCGCGCGGTGCGCGACTGTTTCTCCATCGAACCGGAAAATATGTCGCGTGCTCGGTCATCGATCCGCGCCGCGCATTGGAAAGCGCGCGCAGTTTCAAACCCGATCTCGTGCTTGTCGATCTGATCATGCCGCAGGAGGACGGCCCCGAAGTCGCCGCGCAACTCGAAGCGGACTGGGCGCTCCACGGCGTGCCAATCGTGTTCCTCACTTCGCTCATCACAGCTGAAGAGGCAAAGGATGGTCGCCGCGTTTATGGACACCGGATTCTTCCGAAGCCGGCAAGCAGCTCGGAGCTGATTGAACTCGTCGACCAGAATCTGCCCTGTTGCACCGAGGCCTAACGAAACAGCCTTTTTTACAGAGATGAATCAAAGAAAGGAAACAAAAATGAAAACGAAAGTGTATTGGCTGACCTTGCTTGCGAGCGCTGTCATGATGACACAAACGCAAGCGCATGGATTCGGCGGAGGTGGCGCTTCCTTCGGGGGTGCGCATTTCAGCGGCGGCCATGCAGCGATTGGACACGCCCCGACGGCGCCCGCTTATCACGCCGCGCCGGCGCGAACCTTCGCACCGAATCGCGCGACGTACGCGAATCGTTACCCGACTTACAATCGTGGCAAGTTCGCGAACCAATCCGCGCGGAATCACGTGGCGTATTCATATTCACGGCGCAGTGTGACGAACGTCGACGGCGCGCATAACCTGCCGGGCAATTGGCGCAATCACGTTTTCGCGCGGCATTCAGCTAACTGGCATCGTGATTGGGACCACAACCGCGTCTATTGGTGGAACGGACATCGTTGCCGTTTTATCAACGGTAGCTGGGTCATCTTCGACGTCGGCTTCGATCCATGGTGGTCGTGGCCATGCCCAGAATACTACTACGGCTATCCTTGCGATGAGGGTGACTACGATTACTAATCACAGCATCCGTCAGTCCGGTACGGAGGGAGTGATCTATTCACTCCCTCTTTTTTTGGCGAAATGCGCTGGTCACAATGATGATGTTAAACCCGCTTTAAAACGATTCGCCTCTGACGAAGTGGAGTCTGGCTTGGACCCACCGCGTACAGGGACCACTCGAAAGAGCGAGGGCGTGTTTGCGTATCTGAACTCGACAGTTCGGTGCAACACAGCGATAAACGGATGATGAACCGATTCCTCGCCGTCGGTGCAGCTCTGACATGCGGTTTGCTCGTTTCAAGTTGTTCGCGCACGGCACCGCAAGCCGGCCCGGCCGCGCCGGAAGTTTTGGTGACAACGGTGCAGCCACGGGATGTGCCGCGAGTTTTGGAACGCGTGGCCACACTCGACGGTTTCATCAACGCCAACATCAACGCGCAAGTGCAGGGCTACATGGTTTCGCGGGATTACAAGGAAGGCAGCGTCGTCAAAAAGGGCGACCTTCTTTTTCAAATTGATTCGCGACCGTTCGAAGCCGCACTCGCACAAGCCAAGGCCACTTTGGCTAAAGACCAAGCGACGCAGGCAAAGTCTGACGCCGATGAAAAGCGCGCGATGGATTTATTTAATAAGAAGGTTATCAGCGACCAGGAACGAGATACGGCGATCGCCGCTGCCGGCTCGAGCCGGGCAAACGTTCAAGCTGACGAAGCCGCCGCTAAGCAAGCTGAGCTCAACCTTGGTTACACGAAGATCACCTCGCCGATCGAAGGCGTTGCCGCCATTGCTACCGCGCAAGTTGGCGATCTAGTCGGTCCAAGCACGGGCACGCTCACGAGCGTTTCGCAAGTCGATCCGATCAAAGCCATCGTCACCGCCGGCGAAGGACCGTTCACGGATTTTATATCTCGCCATCCCGATGCCGACGAACGCCAGCGTTACGTGAATTCGCTGGAGTTCGAACTGATTCTGGGCAACGGCAGCGTGTATCCGCCGAAAGGGAAATTTTACGCGCTCGATCGCAACCTGGATCCGAAGACTGGTGCGATTCGCTACGAGGTCACGTTTCCAAATACCGGCAATAATCTGCGACCGGGCCAATTTGGGAAGGTGCGGTTCGTCGCCGATATGAAGCAAGGCGCAATGGTCATTCCGCAGGAAGCTGTGAATGAGCTTCAGGGCAACTTTCAAGTCGCAGTTGTCGATCATAACAACAAAGTAAGCATCCGCCCGGTAAAAATGGGCGAACGCATCGACTCGCTGTGGGAAGTGACTGATGGATTGAAGCCGGGAGACAAAGTCGTTGTGCAAGGCGTGCAAAAAGCGCGCGAAGGCTCAACCGTCACGCCGAAAGAGTGGACGCCGCCTGCGCGGTCTCCTGTTCCGCAAGCATCAGCGAGCCCGCAGAAACCTTAGCGCATGTCCGAGTTTTTCGTCCGGCGGCCCATTGTCGCGATTGT
>QHXH01000211.1 GCA_003222855.1 Acidobacteriota bacterium | reverse complement strand
AGTATTCGGCTCGAAAGGGATCGCATCTGAAGTCCTCAACGGCAAGCGTGGAATCAGCAAGACTCATGCGCGAGCGCTCGCCGATTACTTTCACGTCTCGGCCGATCTCTTCATATAACTCTCGCTCCTCCAATCACAATTCATCAAACATCATCTCATCCACATAGCACCAGCCCCAGTCCTCGCCGGGCTGGAACGATTTAATGATCGGATGTCGCGTTGCGTGAAAGTGTTTGGTCGCGTGTTTGTTCTTTGAAGAGTCGCAGCAGCCGACGTGGCCGCACGTCATGCAAAGCCGCAGGTGCACCCATGTGTCGCCAATCTTCAAGCAATCTTCACAGCCGTCGGCGCTGGGTGTTACGTCGTTGATTTGATCGAGATGTGTGCAGGTTGTGCTCATATAATTTATAAAGTAAATCAGCCACAGAGACGCAGAGTAACAGAGAAAGATTAGTCAGATGTCATTCCCATTTATTTCCGTGTCTCTGCGGCGATCCGAAGCGATTCACATCAATGCCTTAATCCATCCGCCATCAACTGGAATCGATGTACCGGTAATGTAACTTGCGCGTTCGGAAACCAGGAAAGCAGCCAGCGCGGCGAACTCGCCTGGTTTCCCGATGCGGCGCATCGGAATTTCTTTCTCCCAGCGGGCAACAAATTCTTCCGCCGTGATTGCTTCTTTCTCAGCCATCATGCGCGATAACTCTTCCACTCGTTCAGTGCGCGTGTAGCCCGGCATAATGTTGTTAACGGTAATGCCGAAGGACGCGACTTCATTCGCAAGTGTGCGCGCGAATCCAGTGACGGCGGCACGCAAACTATTGGAAAGGATCAGATTATCCACCGGTTGTTTCACCGCAATGGAGGTGATGTTGAGAATCCTTCCCCAGCGCCGTTCTTTCATGCCCGGCAATACCTGTCGAGCTAATTCGACAGCGCTATATAACAGCAGACGAGTCGCGGTGTTCCAATCGTCAAGTTTAAAGGTTTCAAAATGCCCGGCGGGTGGTCCGCCGGAATTCGTCACCAGAATGTCGATCCGTCCGAACCGTTGAATGCCGATTTCCACCAGTCGCGAAACGTCGCCGGGATTAGAAACGTCGGCTGCGGCTCCGATGACCTTCGCGCCGGTCGCTGCTTCGATCTCATTCGCAACGCGTTCGATCGTTTCCTGCTTGCGCGCACAAATAATTAATGACGCGCCTTCTGTGGCGAGTTCTTCCGCCACGGCGCGACCCAGCCCGCGACTGGCCGCAGCGACGAGCGCGACTTTGTTGTTGAGACCGAGGTCCATAACGGTGTCCGACAAACTTCAGTTTGTCGAATGAAGATTGCTAAATGAAACGAGCAACAAACTGAAGTTTGTCGGACATACTACTTCTGTCGCAAATAATCATCCGTCTTATCCAGCCAATCCTGACGTGGCGGGCTGAAAATGTCTACATCCAACGTATCTTCTAACGCCTCCGCTTTATGCTGCACACCGGACGGAATATGGAGCACTTCTCCGGCGAGCACGTCGATCTCCTGCGCTTCATCCGCGCCGATCCAAAATCGCAAGCCGCCTTCCAGGATGTATGTGATCTGTTCGTTTTCATGCGAGTGACGGGGGACCACACATCCCTTCTTTAGGTAGACGTGCGCCAGCATCATGCGATCGCCGGTGATAAGTTTGCGCGACAGCAGATCTGACAACGGCTCTTCGGGCATATCGGTCCAGCGATGATGCGTTACGGTTCCTGGCTCCATTGATTTGTCTCCTGATCCAAAAGATTGTCAGAAGCCCGCGCGTCAGCAAGGGCTGGATAATTAAGCTTGCCCTCGCCGGTCGGGCTTCTGACACGGCCTCACAACTTAACCTATGCTCCCGAGCAAGTAAATTCGGAACCGGCAAGTGTCTCCGGGCGTGACACAAGAGTTGGACTCTGAACTCTTCGCGATTGAATGTTATCATTGGCCACAAACGTAGAGGTTTAGTAACCAAATTGGCGGCCAGGCCGTCTAACAAGTCAGAAACTGCCGGGCACTTCTTCCCTGGTTCGGACTAAGAGGAAAAACCGATGTTAAAGAAAATAACTCCATTCCTGCTTCTGCTGGCATCTGCGGCAACGGCAGTTGCGCAAACCGCGACCTCACAGACCGCGACCGCGCAACAATCGCCCGATCCGCAGCAACAGCAGGAAGAAAAAGCGAAGCTGGAAAAGAAAGCCGTGGCCTTGCTCGAGCAGGTCGTGGCCGACGCGCAAGTGTTGAAGCTCCCTGAGAATCGCATTCGCGTTCAGATTGCCGCCGGCGACATGCTGTGGGACAAGAATCCGGCGCGTGCGCGGGGTCTGTTGACTGACGCCGGCGCGATGCTGGGCCAGGTGATGCTGGAAGTCGATCGCACCGATCGTGACGACATGATGACGGTGAATCAACTGCGCCAGGACCTGGTATTGACCGCCGGCCGGCACGATGCGGAACTTGGTTATCAACTGTTGCATTCAACGCAGCAGCAACAACCGACGCAGATCGCTATTACGCCGGCTCGTGGAAACCGGCAATTCATTTTTGATCAGGGAAATAATCTTGAGCAGAGCTTACTGGCGACCGTTGCCGTAACAGATCCAAAGTTTGCTTATCAGAAAGCCGTGGAGTCGTTAGACAAAGGAGAGTTTCCGACTTCGCTCAGTCGTATTCTCACGCAACTCCAAACCAAGGATGCAGAGTTGTTCAAAAAGCTTTCAGATAAAACTCTGAACCGTCTCGCATCTGATAGCCTGCTGGCCAGCCGGGAAGCGACCAGCGTCGCTGTGAATCTTTTGTCGCCCGGTCCATTGCCGTCAAGTACCGCTAGTAATCAACCAGGCTCGACTGCCGCGAATGCGAATGCAAATGCACGCGCGCCAATCTTGAGCGAATCCGCGTACCACGATTTGATGGAGAGTGCGATCACCGCGGCACTTTCAGTTACTTCGATGGGGCCGGTCAACAACATCCAACGCGGAGGCGGCGCCGCGCGAGTGATGCGCGGGCCACAGCAGCAACAGCAGCAACAAAATCCACCCGATGACGCCACGGTGCGCCAGAACAATGCGCGATCGATCCTGTTTTCGTTACAGGGGATGCTGCCGCAAATCGATCAGTACATGCCGGACCGCGCGCAGGCCGTCCGTCAGAAGTTGACGGAGCTCGGCGTCAATAACAACACGATGCAGACGTTTGGCAATCAGTACCGCACGGCCATGCAGCAGGGATCGAGCGACAGCCTGGTGACCGCGGCCAGCACCGCGCCGTCGCAAATCCAGTCGCGGCTCTATCAACAGGCAGCGCAAAAAGCCGTCGATGAAGGCAATACGGACAAGGCGCTCGACATTGCGAACAGCCATCTCGATGAAGCCGGCCGCACCGCGATCATGCAGGCGGTCGATTTTAAGAAACTGACGACCACGGCTGCGCCGGAAAAATTGAACGAGATCAAACAGAAGCTGGCCGCGTTGCCGTCGGATTCGGATCGGGTGAAGTACTTGATCGATCTGACAACCGCGACCCAGAAAGACAATCAGAAGCTCGCGCTGAAATTCCTGGATGACGCGCGCAATCTGGTGGCCAGGCGCGCGATGGACTACAAGGACTTTGAAGATCAGATTAAAGTTGCCGACGCGTATGCGGCTCTGGATTCCAAAAAGAGCTTTGAAATCATGGACGCGGGAATCGCGCAGCTGAATGAATTGCTACAGGCCGCAACGGTGCTGAATGGATTCGAGGTTGATATCTTTAAAGAGGGCGAGCTGTCCCTGCGCGCGAACAACGATCTGGTCGGCATGATCTCGCGTTACGGCGCCGAGTTGTCCGTGCTGGCCAAGGTTGATTTTGATGGCGCGCGTGGGAGCGCCGACAAGTTTCAACTGCCTGAGCCGCGGATGAATGCGCGGCTGATGATCGTGCAAAGCATTTTGGGCACCCAGCCGGTCGCGAACGTCAACAATCGACGCGGTAATTTTCAATTTGTGATGAGGTAGGATGGGGCCGCGGATGAACGCGGATTAGACGGATAAGCAAAACCTCTGATCGATAAGTCTTGATACCTCCCGCGGTTGTCTTTTGGGTTTTAATCCGCGTCGATCCGCATTCATCCGCGGCTAATCTTTCTTGCCAGCTTCGGCGCGCGCAGTTTCTCTGCCGCGATCTGCAAAACTTCTTTCACCTGCTGGTCCCAGTAAGCCCAACTATGATCGCCGGGCAGCTCGCGATACTCGTGCGGAATTCTCTTCTCCAGGAAAATTCCGGATAGTTCGCGATTCGGGTTGAAGTGCTGCACCGCGTCTTCAGTCCCGCAATCGAAATAGAAATACGGAAGCGCTGCAATCCGTCCCGGCGTCAGTGCTTTGATGATTTCAAAGACGTCATTTGCTTTGCGTGTTTCACTGCCCACTGGTCCAAAGATTTTCAGGAATGGTTCCCAACTCGCGCCGCCCATTTCTGTTTCGGTGTAACGCGTAACGCCGAAAGCACCGCTGACTGATCCCGCGAACCCAAACGTGGACGGGTACTTTAAGCCATATTTGATCGCGCCATATCCGCCCATCGACAGCCCTGCGATCGCGCGGCCATACCGCGTTTGAATAGTTCGATAACGCTTATCCACGTCGGGCATCAATTCCTTCAGAATGTACGATTCATATTTGTCATTCACGCCCGCGGCGCCATCGACGTACCAACTATCGTTTCCTTCAGGCATCACGACGATCATTCGATACTGCGCTGCATAGTCAGCCACGTTCGTTCTCGTCAGCCAGTCAGAGTAGTGACCACCCAGACCGTGCAGCAGATACAAGACCGGATAGCGCGTGGTCTTTGACGTGCGATAGTCACCTGGCAGAATGACATTGTAAGGGAGAGTCGCGTTGACGAGTTTGCTTTGGAGTTGAATGGTTTCGACTGACGTCGGCGGTATAGAACCGCTGGCGATAGCCAGCGGATAGGCCACAATGACCGCAACGATGAGAATAAGAAGACCAACCGGATTGCTCTGCTGGCGCGAAACGTGTCTCATTTAGTAAGTGTCGTTCGCAAGGTTTGCACAAAAGGTCGCTTGCGGACAACGAAGCCTATTGAATTGTTTCCGAGCAATCCTTTTCAGTCACACCTGGCTTTAGGAGTCTGTCGGAAAAAGTGCCGTTAGGCACGAAATGTTCATAGACAGAA
Source organism: Acidobacteriota bacterium (assembly GCA_003222855.1). Lineage (GTDB taxonomy): Bacteria > Acidobacteriota > Blastocatellia > Pyrinomonadales > Pyrinomonadaceae > UBA11740. The sequence continues at coordinate 3,934 of QHXH01000211.1, read as the reverse complement.
GTCCTCTTTTCATTTCAGCTCTTCCGACTTGAGCGAAATGCTGAGCATTTCGCTCAAGTCGGACGCAATAGGGATTGTGTGTCACCGTTAGCTATAAACATTTCGCCGCTCTGCGGCTTTAATCCGACAGACTCCTAAAGCCGGGTGAAGAATAAAAAAGTAACGTGTTGCGCGTAGCGACTGCGAAGCCTCAATGGCCAACCATCTCAATCGCCATCACGGTAAGATCATCAGCCACCGGCGATTGCGAAGAGAAGTCCCGCATGTCCTGGACCAGCCGGTTCACAACTGTCGCGGCGGGCAGATGAGTACAGTCGCTCAGAAACGCTTGCAGCCGATTACCATACTCCTGATTTGTGCGATCGCGCGCTTCAGATAAGCCGTCGGTGTAAAGAAGCAGACGATCGCCTTTGGTGAATGTGAAGTGAGCGCTCTCGTAACGCTCCTGGCAAAACATTCCCACCGGCAATCCTGTCGCCGCTATGGGCGTTGCGATTCCATCATGCATGAATAGGGGTGGACAATGACCTGCGTTACAAATCTCGACCTGCCCACTCGGCGAAGCTTTGCCGCAAACGAGCGTTGCGTAATACGGTCGCATCGTATTGTCAGCGAAAAGATGATTTGCCTTTTCGACCAGGCTGCGCACACTTAGCTGCGCGCTGATTAAGCTGCGAAAGATCGCATGCAATCGGTTCATCAGAAGTGACGCCGCCACGCCTTTGCCGGAAACATCGCCGATCAAAAAATAGAGATCGCCCACATCAGTGCTGATCAGATCACAATAATCGCCGCTCAGTTGTCCCGCCGGCTCGTAATGATAAGAAACTTCCCAGCCGTTGAACTTGAAATTCTGTTTCGGCAGGAACTCTCCCTGAATGAGCCAGGCGCGGCCGAGGTCGTCGTCCAACTCGGCAAGTTGATCCGGTGTCAGGCAGCTAAGACAGTTTCGCGCCAGCGGATCGGCATTCATCGCGGCCTGGCCAATCAGCTCGTGACAAACCTGGCAGACGCCGTAGGAATCCGCCGCGCTCAAACGGTCAATCGCGCTTCTCACTTCGCGCAATAGTCCGTTCAGTTCGAAACTGCGCGGCGCGTCATTGGCGGCCGCCTCGAGTCGCTCTCTCCAATCAATTAATTCGCTGCGAAGATCTGGTGCGGTTGCTCTAATCGTGGCGCTCATCTCCCCCCCCTGAAATGTTCGAAGAATGCTTAGAGTTATACGATCCAACAATCACGTCAGTTCGTAGAAACAAGAGATATTTTAGCCTCCAATTGGGTGAAGAGCTATCCGTTTCTTTGGTTCAAACTGCGAGTCGTGCGGATGCGGTGCGGTCAACGATAATGTCCAGGGCCGACAGAGTGGTTTCGATGTCACTAATCGTGTTGTAACGACCGAGCGAAAAGCGGATCGATCCGCCGGCGATTGCGTCAGAAACTTTCATCGCCCGAAGGACCGCAGATGCGCCCGCAGCGCCGGAATGGCAGGCCGAGCCGGTGGATACGCAGATTCCCGACATATCAAGTTGCATCATGACGTCCGCGCCATCACATCCCGAAAAAGAAATATTGGAAGTGTTCGGCAACCGTTTTTCCCGGGACGCTGCCCCATTAAGTTCGGCAATTGGAAATTGGGACAGGATTTGATCCTCCAACTGATCACGCAACCCGCGAATCTGATTGTGACCTTCGAACTCGTTTGCAAGTTGGCAGGCGCGTCCCAGCCCGACGATGTTTGGCACCGCCTCAGTTCCTGAACGTCGACCCTGCTCTTGTCCGCCGCCGATCACGAATGGCGGTAAATCGACCCCGCGCCGTATGTAAAGCGCGCCTACGCCTTTCGGAGAATGAAACTTGTGACCCGAGATCGAAAATAGGTCGACCGGCAACTCTTTTAGATCGATTGCAATCTTTCCCACGGCCTGTACGCCATCCACATGCAGGATCGCGTCGGAGTTTTCGCGCACGACGCGGCCAAGCTCGTGAATGGGAAACAGAACTCCTGTTTCATTATTGGCCATCATCACGGAAACGATTCCGGTGTCCGGCCGTAGAGCTTTGCGCAGGTCACCTGGATCGAGTTCGCCATTACGATCGACTTCCAGCCAGGTCACTTCGCAACCAATCTTCATCAGATGCTCGCAAAGAGTCCGCACCGCTTCGTGCTCGACGGTCGTAGTTATGATGTGACGCCGGGTCGGGTTCCGTTCCAGAAATCCACCGATGGCCCAGTTATTCGATTCTGAGCCGCCCGAGGTGAAAACTATTTCCGTTGCGTGTGCCGCGCCGATAAGTTTGGCCACCTGCTCACGGGCAAGCTCGACGGCCTGGCGCGCGGCGCGGCCCAGCGCGTGCGCGGATGATGGATTTCCCCACTCGTCGGTCAGGTATGGCCGCATGGCGTCGAAAACTTCCGGCGCCACTCGCGTGGTTGCGTTGTTGTCCAGATAGATCATCACGGTAAGAAATCGGGCAGGGAACGATATAACAGATAATCGCCGCTTTTCTTAATTACCATGCAGTTTATGCATCTCGGTTCGGAACTAATTACGATTGCTCCGAGTGGTGCGCGCGCGCCTTCATCGAGATGAATGAACTGATCGCGATTGCGGCCTTCGATGGTCGCGTAACAGAGCGCGTGAACATAACTGGGCTGGATGCCATCCAAAAGATAGATGGGTCGATTAGATAGCGCCATTGCTGAGTCATAAACATCTTTGTAGGCGGCATCGAAAATCCAACCACGTTGCGGCCCTTCGCGACGAAAGACCGATTGAAAGTAAATCGCTTGCGCAGCGACGGCTGCCAACAGAACCGCCAGAATGATCCGCCGTGGTACAGGCCCCAGGGTCGTGGACCGTTCTTGCATGGTTGCTGAACTTTCAACCGGCGCGGCCTCCAGCAACCACGCCAGCGCTGGAATTGTTAAGACGATCAGAAAAATTGGATAAGCGACCAGCCGCAGCGAATGAAACTGATCCGCGGTGAGCGCGCCGGGCACGATTGACACCGCCGCGCCGAACAGCACGAACCGCCACCACGGATCATGCCAATGGCGAACAACAATTACCACGACACCGATAGAGACGAGAATGAAAGCGCCGATCAAAAAGCTGCCCAGAGACCCGCTTGTATGATGGCGCGGATTCCCATCGCCATCGAACAACAGGCTAATCAAACTCAAATCTTCAAAGTATCTGCGGATGAACTTGGGAATGATCTGAGCCCATGGCGAATCAGGCTTGATGTACGAGATGAGATAGAACCTCTGTGTCAAAGCTTCCGGATTTTTCGATCTGAAAATAAGCAGCGGGATGAGCGTGGCGGCAAAGACGACCCACGCTCTGATGATGCTGATGATACGCGTTTGCGATGTCGCGAAAATAATCAGACCCCCGGCGAGCAATGGACCCAGCAGCCTGCCGATCGTGTAACTGTAGGTCAGCAGCATCAGTGTCGCGGCTAATGCGAATACGTTCGCCCACGACCACGCCTGCTTCTTCTGCGCTGCATAAAGCGCGAGCAGAAACAACACTACCGCCATCGGATAGAAGAATGTCTCCATGACTAAACGGCTGACGTCGAATAGCCAGGGTGTGAAAATCGCTATTACGGCTACCAGCAAACCGATTGTTTCTTTGCCGGTGATTCGTTTCGCCAGCCATCCCAAAAGCAGGCAGGCCGCGAAGACCCATGACGCGCTGTATATTCGCGCCACGAGGATGCTCGGCTTAAGAACGGTGAAGGGAAGCGCCAGCAGATAGATTTGTGTCGGGTTCGCGTACTGCGTCCAGCCGCCGGTGTAAACCGGAAAGAACAAAGGGAAGCGAGTGCCGAATTCATTCGCGCCGGTTTTTGCGATGCAGTAGGCATTGTAAGAAATTGCTGATTCGTCGACATAAAAGCCCGGTGGGTTTGTCGACAGGCTGTCGAT
>QHXH01000554.1 GCA_003222855.1 Acidobacteriota bacterium | reverse complement strand
CTTATCGGGACGCCCATCTCCGTTGGTATCTTCATTGTCCTCCGGCTAACGCGCGCTGCGGCGCCCAGGGCGCGCTATCTATTAACGCTCATCGCATTCTTTGCAGCCGCAGTATTGCCCTTTGTTGTAGCGGTGGCTCCAACTGCGGAAACACCGCGTCATCCCACGATTGTGGAAAGTTCGAATACCGGCAGCGCGACAATTCCTGGTGAGCCGCCGACGGTGCACATTCAAGCGCGCCAATTTGAAATATTGCCGCAGAGTGAGCGCAGTACCACATCAGTTAACCTCCTGGACTCCCTGGTCCGCTTTTTATCACGCTCATCACTATCCATGGGACTCTTCACTGTCTGGTTAGTTGGGGCTTGTTTGCTGCTGGGTCGGGAAGCGGCAAGTCATTTCCGGGTAGCCAGGGCGCGGCGCCAATGGATTCCCGCGAGCGCAAACATACGAGAGCGACTGTCCTGGCCAAAAGACATACCGCTGTTTGTCGACAACGAATTTGGACCGTGTGCGCTTGGTGTTTTGAATTCGGTGGTAGTAATTCCGGCACGACTGTTTGAGGAATTGTCTCCTGGTGCTGCCCAACAGATTGCTCGCCACGAGCTGGACCATTTGAGGTGGCGGGATCCGTTCGTTCACGCGGCAATGCGAATTGTTCACGTTTCACTTTGGCCCAGCGCGCCGCTGTGGTATCTGGCTCGTGCGACTCGAATTGAACGTGAAGCTGCGTCGGACCGTGCTGCCGTTAACTCAATCCCAGGACGACTTCAACCCGACATCGCGGCGATAGAGTACGCCTCGACGTTGATTGCCATTGCCAGGCGATGCGCACGCGTTGAGGGACGGCAGACACATGCCTGGGTTGCAACTGATGTCGGAAATGAAAGTGGTCTTAATGATCGCGTCCGGCGATTAATGGCTGTTTCCTCACGTCTCACGGGCGCTCGCTTGTCGCTCGCTTTCGTGACGCTACTCATTAGCGCGAGTTCCCTGGTCGTTTTGCCGGTCGCCAGGTTCGAGTCGAAGCCCAATGAAAATAGCAAGCCGCAGCGAGGGCAACCGCAAACCGCGTTAACAGACCCAACCTTGGTCGAAGCCGAACCGGTGAAAGATCAATTGGATAAACCGGCAGGCCCTTCGTCTTTCAAAAGTCGGTCGCTCAGTAAGGCGCAAGATGGGCCGGAATCAACCGCTTCCCCAACCCGGCTCGACACCATAGTTGAAGATGGCGGTTCGGCCCCACCCATTGCATCGAGTGCAGCAACAGATAGCACAAACACCATTCAGCCCGTACCGGATCTGCAGCTAGAAATTCTGAAGAGTCAGATGGCCGCCCTGGGATACAAGGATCTAACTTCCAGGCAGCTTACTGACATGCGGGCCTACGCGGTAGGTCCCGCTTATGTCGCGGAAATGGCCGACTCAGGATATTCAGGATTGTCTGCCGACATGCTGATCAAATTTAAGTGGCTGGCTGTTAGCAGTTCCTACATCCGGGAAATGAGGGCTCTCGGATACGACAACTTATCGCCGCAGACGATGGTTCATTTTCGAGAATACGGGGTCAGCTCCGATTACATCCGCCAAATGCGATCTCGAATATCGGGATCGATCAGCGCTGAACAAATGGCCTCCCTGCGCTTTTATGGTACGTCTATAGAATTTGTAGACAAACTTAAGCAGATGGGATATGCAAATCTGAATGCCGGGCAACTCATCAGTATGCGGCTTCAAGGGGTGAGCATCGCATTTATCGAAAACCTACAGGCCCAGGGCCGCAAGGGTCTTTCGGCAAATGAGCTGATCGCAATGCGGATGCGGGGCAGCAACTAGAACTATCAAATTCCATAGTTAATTTTCGGATCCTGCCTAAAAGGATCCAGGGGGAAGTGCGTCTTCAAAAAGGAGGAAACGGTTGTGGAAAAAATATCGCGTCGAAACTTTATCGGACAGAACGCCGTCGGAGCGGTGAGTTTGTATGCTCTCAATGGACCTGCACCAGTGGCCGCGGGACAAAAAGCGTCCGGACTCGAACGGAGTTCGGTGG
>QHXH01000553.1 GCA_003222855.1 Acidobacteriota bacterium | reverse complement strand
TCGCCGTATCCGCGAGGGCGGAATTGACGCTGCGAATTGCATAGGGCGTCGAGGTAATCGGTTGTCTTGGTGAGAGGATCGTGTAGGGATTAACGCTGCCGTTTGGCCGCACGCCGATTTCAAGAAAGCGATCGGCGCCGGGAAATCCGCTGGCGCCAAAATCCATTTGTACCGTGAAAATGCCGTTCGTCACCTGGACTGTGGAATTGGTCACGGTATTCGGAGAGCCTTGCAAGCTGCCCGTGCCAACCGTGCCGGTTTCATAAAGCTTGAACTGCATATCGTAGGTTCCGTTGGCCGGCGTTCCGCCGTCGTTAAGACGTCCTTGATAAGTAAAGCTGGTCGTCTGAGCCGCTGTGGGCATGAATGCCAGGAGCAGCAGGACCGCCGCAAGTAACAACTGACTGGGGAGATTGGAATTGTTCCCGCGCAACATTGGTTTGCCTCCTAATGATTTCCAGATGTGTCTGCCCTCTCACCTGGACCGACATTGATTTCCTCTGCAGGTCATCAATCCCGATCGAACATTACGCCCAGCGAATTCAGGCAGATAAAAAGCGAGCCACTCGGCGCCTCACTAAAGTGGAGCAGCTCCGCTTCGACCCAACGATTAATCGTGCGCACGCTGGCTTCAGCGATCGCCGCCGCCCCATCAGGCCCTACCATGCTGACCTGCCGGCCGCATTTTGAGCACCAGGCTTTGATTGTTCCGCCGCGCAGGCTGATGGACAGGACCCTCCGCATCTCAATCGTGATTTCAGTGCGCCGGTTCACCTCGGTGTCTCCTGACTGATGCTTGTCGCAGCCGTGCCGCGGCGATAGAATGCTCCAGTCGTCTTGCGCTCAACCATTGACGTTTCTCCGGCGCAAGCTTCTGATCGCTTCGAGGCGCAGGTTAATTTCGAACCGGTCTGAAGTCCTCAGAAGTTGTCAAACATTTCTCAAAAAGTTCTCAATCCGTCATGAGTCCGCAGACATCGCGCTTTTACGAGTTCGGCCGTTTCAGAATTGATAGGGCTGAGCGAGTGCTCACTCAGGAGGGCGAACCTCTGTTGCTGTCACCCAAGCTCTTCGACACCCTCTTGCTGCTGGTCGAGAACAGCGGGCACATCGTGGATAAAGACAGGTTGATGGAAGAGTTGTGGCCCAATACTTTTGTCGAAGAGGGTAACCTCACACAAAACATCAGCGTCCTGCGCAAGCTTCTCGGGGATGGAGGTGGTGGACAGCGTTTTATTCAGACGGTGCCGCGTCGGGGCTATCGGTTCGTAGCTCCGGTCAAAGAGTCATTCGAGCCCGGCGCGGATTTGATTATCGAAGAGCGCCTTCGCACACGGATCATCGAGCAGGAAGTCGAAACTGACGGCGAAATTGCCGCTGACTCTGGTGAATCCCCCCCGGTGGCCTCAGTCCGGCGTTGGCAGTGGTCGTCAAAAAGAAGCGTTCTCTCGATCGGTTTTGCAACCCTGCTCGTTAGTGCCCTGATCGTCGCTTGGTGGGCTTTGTCCCACCCTTCACCATCGGCGGCCGGGGCAGCAACGTTTTCGGTGACGAACGTTACTGTGCGAAGGCTCACCAACACCGGGAATGTTGCCGGAGCAACCCTGTCTCCGGACGGCCAGTTCTTTCTCTACAACACTTCGGAAGATCACAATCGAACCGCGCTCTGGCTGCGGCGGCTGGGTAGCGAGAATGCCGTTCAACTGGTGCCGCCTACCTCGAACAAGATCTGGGCAATCTCTGTGGCGCACAGCAATAACTGGGTTTACTACGTGGCGTCGGATCCGAGCGATCGTGATTTGACGAGCGGGGGCACGATATACCGGATTTCAGTTTTGGGTGGCGAGCCACGCAAGCTTACCGACAGAGTTCACAGCGACGTGACCCTCTCTCCTGACGATCAACTGATGGCCTTTGATCGTTTCAACCCGACCGCGTGTGATCTGATTGTGGCGAACGCCTCCGATGGTAGTGATGAGCGAGTAATTGCGAACAGTCCCTCGTCGCGGAGGTTCTTGCATCCCCAATGGTCGCCAGACGGCTCGAAGATTTTATTCTTTGATATTGATCAAAGACAGGACGGCTTCTACTGGTCGTTGGCAGAGATTGCTCCTACTGGGGGCGCAATTAGAGAGGTGCTGCCGCCCCGCAAACAGAGAATCTGGTTCATGACGTGGGCCGCCGATGGCAAAGGTATCGTTATGAATGCCACCGATCCGTCTACCGGACAGCCGCAACTCTATTATGTTTCTTATCCGGACGGCAGGACCGAACGCATCACGAACGACTTTGTCTATTACAACGGCGCGAGTGTCGGAGGCAACTCCATTGTGACGGCCTTGAAAGAGCGGCCGGTCAATATCTGGGTGACTGAATGGTTGGCTGCCGGGCAAGGCACGCCATTGTTACGCGGCACTAGCTTTATCAATTCGGTTTCCTGGACGCCCGCAGGACGCCTCGTGTTTGAG
>QHXH01000552.1 GCA_003222855.1 Acidobacteriota bacterium | reverse complement strand
GCGTTCGTGCTTGTCCCCGGAGTTGCGATAGCTCGAGATCAATTCCTTCAGCGTCGCCAGTCCTTTATATAGGCCGGCGCTCTGGATTGGAGGCGTCAGGTAAGAAATCAGTTGCGCATAAGAGCGCCGCTTGGCGATCGTGCCTTCGGAAGGATTGTTGACGCTGTAGATGTAGATGTTCGGCAACTCGCCGATTAGTCGATCCGGCCAGCATTCATTTGATAATCCCACCTGCTTGCCCGGCATAAACTCCATAGCGCCGTGCGTACCTACATGGACCACCGCATCTGCCGCAAAAACTTTTTCCAGGTAGGTATAGAAGGCCGCAAAACCATGATGCGGGCTGCCGCCCCTGGACATCAGCAAGCGCATCGGATCATCTTCGAAGCCAAACGTAGGCTGCACGCCGACAAAAATGTTTCCGAGCGGTATTCCCTGGATCAATAATTCACTGTCCGATGAATTGATCTTGCCGGGCGCGGCGCCCCACTCCTTTTCGATCTCATCGACGAACGGACAAAGCTTTCGATATTCCGCAACGCTCATCCGGTAGGCGATGCTCGTCATTGAACCGAGGGTGTCCGAATTGCCGGCCAACAACATCTCGCGCAACCGGTTCGTGCTTTCCGGACTCTCGACGCGATATCCTTCGACTCTCAACTGGGCCAGAATATCGAACAGGCTCGCAAAGACATCGAGGTCCGCGGCGGTGCCAATGTTTCCTTTGTTCGGCGGGAAGCAGTAAATCAGCAGGGCGATTTTCAATTGATCGCGACTGGCAGTCTGCAAACGATTCCATCGCCGCAATCGGCGCGCGATGCGCAGGCAACGATCTTCGAGCGGGGCCGGTTCAACTCCACGCCCTGGAATTCCGCCAAAAACAAATGGCTCAGTGGCACCATCAATCTCAGGAATGGCGACCTGCATCCCGGTCTGTACCGGATTCAATCCGGTGAACGACTCGCGCCATGATTCAATCGTTTGCGTATCCAGACTGACCAGCGAACGATAAGGAATATTCAGGTCGCGCAAGAACTGAGCGGCAGCTTCGCTGTCGTTCATCGCCGGGCCGCCGACAAAACTGAAGCCCGTCAAGGAAACTATTTGACTGACACGAGGTTGATGGTCAGTTGTCAGTTGTCCGTTGTCAGTTATCCTCCGGTCTTTGGACTTTGGACTTTGGACTTTGGAAGCTACGAAGAACTTCTCGCAGGCTTCGCGGTTATCCATCAAGGTTGAGATCGCCGGAATAACACTGAGTCCCTCGGCTTCGATCGCTCTAATCAAGCCGTCGTAATGCTTGCGCGAGTTGCTGACGATTTGCGGCCGCATCAAGAGAAGACCAATCGTTGAGTTTGGATCCAAAGAATCACCATTGATCCCGGGACTTTGGTCTTTGGACTTTGAAATACGACCCTGGTACCACGCTTCATAAGCTTCGAATGATTCAAACAACGCTGGTGCGTCCGGGTGATAGATCGCGACCGCGGGCAACGCTTCAGGTTGAGCGATCTCGATAGATCTTAATCGATCGCCCGCCGCATATTCCCTGAGCGCGAGCAAAATCATCGATCGAATATTGTTGGGTGTCGGCTGCAGAAAATAGCTGACGATCAAGAGATAGGTCTTCGCGTCGCGCAAACGGCCCGCGTTCGGAACGAACCGTAACAAGCCCGGCAGACGCTCAGCCCATTTCAAATAGTCTGCGCGGCTGTGGCCGTTCTTTGTTTTTGGGTTACGCGTTTGCCGGCCGATCCAGGATGAGATCGATCGAATTAGCGATGCGGTCTCGTGCTGACTATTCCCAGTCTCTGCGGTTTTACTTT
>QHXH01000551.1 GCA_003222855.1 Acidobacteriota bacterium | reverse complement strand
AAACCTGATCCCGAGCCAGTGGCTTCGTCACTGCCCATTCGGTCACGGTCAGCGGCGGGCTAGTTTCAATTTCATTCGCGTTCGAGTCAAACACCGACACCCGATAGCTCGTCGCACCGTCGTATTTGCTCCAACTAAAAGAGGGGCGGTCCGTAAGAATTACTTTACCGACCGGAGCCAGGAGCGCGAAAGGCACGCCTTTGTCGGACTCGCCCAGCAGAGTGCTCGGGGTTTGCCTTAACTGGACCATTGATGTCGGGTAGCTGAGATCCCGAGCCAGCAGCACTGTCTCGACCTCGTGCTGCCAGCGGGTAGGCAGCGAAGCCAAGCCGACTAATTTGCCGTGCTCATCAAGTCTGATATGCCACTCACCGTCATTGATTTTCACCGGCGCGGCCGCATTGGCTATTACACCTTTGTCCTCTTCAAATCTCTTAGGTTGCGGGCGCAGCGTTGACTTGAAACCTTGATCGTTGGTTGCCGTTCCCTGCTCCTGCGGTGCTGGTGCCAACGGTGATTTCACCGGCTCTCCGGTGGTTGTAGGGGTTGTGGCTTTGGTACTTTCCGCTACTCCATCTGTAGGAATAGGCGATGGGGAAGATTGACGCGCCTGAAGATTCGAAGCTGTCCGTCTCAAGATAAGCGCCCCAATCACCAGCGCAATTCCGATTAACAGGATGGCTGCCACATAAGCCGGCTTCCAAGTCAAACCTGACCACCAATCCGGAAGCCAGGACTTTTCACCGGTTGCTTGCTTTGTGCTTGGGCCAGGTGGAGTTTGCAAGTCTTCGTTGAGCTGAGTTCCAAACTCGACCAGGCTGCTGACGCGCTCTTGACACGCTGGACAGGTGTTAAGATGAGCCTCAACCACTTCGCGGTCCGTGGCCTCGGGCTTGTCATCTACAAGCTGGAGAAGTTGATCAAAGTCCAGATGCTCGTGCCTTAGCTGGAATTCCGGCGCCAGGTCAACCCTGATGGGCCCCGAGCCTCTTTGCCGGGCAAGCTCGGCAGCGAAAAGTTGATGGCAGAGCTGGCACTGGCTCAAGTGCTCGGCGATGGCCGCCGACTCAGTCTCTGGCAACATACTTACGCAGAGTCTTTCTATTTGCGATGTCGCTACGTGCTCGGTCAAGCTTGGTTTCCTTCCCTAATTATCTAAGACGAGACATTAGGCCAAAAGTTCCTGGTAAGGAGATCTAAATCCCCGATAGTTTTCCAATGGATCCGGCGCCTATTCTACTTTACGTGTTGGGCGGCTGAAGCTCCTTTCTTAGGCGACGCACGGCCAGGAATCGCCACTTATTGACCTGGGCCCGCGACGCATTCAGTTCACCGGCTATCGTCGCACCATCCATTGGCATCTGTGAACGAAGACGTATTATTTCCCGTGCCGAACGAGCAAGTGTCTGAGCAAGTTTCGGCAAGGTAATGACCTGAGCCTCGATCAACAGACTGAACAAATCGCTTCCCTGTTCGTCCTGAAAACCGAAACAGAAGGCATCGCGTTGGTCCGCGGGCAATCGTATCACCGCCTGCCAGAGATGGCTTAAAACTTCCTTTTCCTCAACCCGTGAATTGTGGCTTGGGACAGTCCCGCTGTAACGCTCGGGATCCTCCTGGGCATCTATTGAGACAAGAGGGTGATCCGCTAAGTTCAGAATGGGCGCCAAAGTTTTCACCAGAATGTCCAAGTCGACTGGAGATCCAGTACATTCAAATAACTCACGGACTACTCGCGCCAGAGAGCCGCGTTTAATCTCGCTTTTGGAAAAACCTCTGGCCCGCAATTGTGCTGTTTTTTCATCAATCGCCGCGGTATCAGGCCGCCAACTCAGTATCTTACTCCCGCGCCACGAAGCAAACCCGCAAAAATAATTTCCGCCCTCTTTCCAAATCGCAAATTCAGGATGTCGAATCAGAAGCAGGCGAACGTTTTCTTTCAATCGCCTTCGGGCCGGCGACTTTGCACGTAAGAA
>QHXH01000550.1 GCA_003222855.1 Acidobacteriota bacterium | reverse complement strand
GTCTTGATCCCTACGCCAATCCCAGCAACGAGCTGATCGAAGAACATTGTCGCGAATTGATGCGGTGGTGGCAAAAGAAACTGCCGCTCAAAAATCAGCCGAGCAATCCACTTGCGCAGCTGCTTCGTTCCGGTCTCGAGGAATCTTCACGTTACCTGACTGAGGCGCGCCTCGAGCTTCTCGATCCGGAACGCCGCCGCGTGCTCGATGAAGAATTGGCAGCGCAGGACCACGAAGCCGCGGCCGCTGAATTTCAAAAATATCTCGACTTCGCGCTCGCAAGCGGCGTGTTAACAGCCGAAGAAGAAAAAAATTTGCTCCGGTTCGGCGCCGAGCGAGCCCTAACCGACGCCGAAATGAGCTCGATGATTGAAGAAGCGTTGCACGAGAGCGGCGCTCACCGCCAAGCAATCGCGCCCGCGCCTGTCGCGAACATTACTGAAATGTCCGCGAAAACTTCATCTTTGAATCCGCAGGAAGAATTCTTGCACATGCTTCGCTTGAGCAATCTCGACAGCTTCAGCATGAGTGACGATCAACGCGACACTTTCATCGACATGGCCGAAAATCTCGGACTCGATCCCGGCGAAGCCGAAGATCTGGTCGATCTTTACTTGGAGGAAGCCGACGAGAAAGCCTTGACCACGCCGCTGACGGCAGCGCCGCGTCTCGAGACGAAAACTGTTTCAACGCCAAGTGCCGGCGCAGAGAAGGCACCACATGCCAAAATCGAGTGCAACCCAGATCTGGAACGGTCCCGCTTCGGTAATTTCACGAATACGCTTGGTGGGTTGATGATCTTCATCCCGTCAGCGGAATTTACAATGGGAAGCGACGCTGAGGACGCCGCCCCGAATGAACATCCACTTAGCCAGGTCACTCTCAGTCGATTTTATATCTCGCGGTGTTTGATCACCAATGCCGATTACGAGCAGTTTGATCGCGCACATCGTTCCAAGCGCGCCCCGGCCGCGGCGGATCGACATCCGGTCGTCTACGTTAGCTATCTCGACGCCGTGAAATTTTGCCAATGGTTGAGCACGCGCGAACGGCGCAAATACCGGCTACCGACTGAAGCGGAGTGGGAATACGCCGCGAAGGGAAACGATCAGCGAAAATTCCCGTGGGGAAATTATGACGGCCGCGGTGATCTGGCCAACTTCGCGGACCGCAACACCGTTTTTGCCTGGAGCGATCGCGAGATCGACGATGGCTACGCGGAAAGTTCGCCGGTCGGCGCATTTCCGCTCGGCGCCAGTCCGTTCGGGATAGAAGACATGGCGGGAAACGTTTGGGAATGGTGCCTCGATTATTACGAACTTTATCGTCCCGGACCGAAAACAAATTCGCGCGGCCCGACCGCCGGAACGAAACGCGTCCATCGCGGCGGCAGTTGGAAATCGCGCTTCAGCAGTCTGCGCGCGACTGTGCGCAGCTCAAATGTGCCCGGCTTCTCCTGCAACGATCTCGGTTTCCGGATCGTTTGCGAATGCGACTGAGCGGACTAGACAGGACTTCGCAACTCAGGAATCAGGATAATCCTGCTAATACTTTCGGTTTCAGGCAGTAAAACGAAACTTGGTTCGGCCGCGCTTGGCATTGTTCTTCGCTTTGCGGCGGTGCTTCTGCGACGGCGTCTCGAACGCGCGCAGCCGGCGCACCTCCTCGAGAATGCCCTCGGCATCGAGCTTGTTCTTCAACCGCTTAAGCGCGCGATCGACCGGCTCACCTTTGCGAACGAGTACTTCTGGCATCGATAATTCAGCTCCTGACTTGCAAATTTTGTGCCCAAATGGCGAGGCCGAGCCTAATCGGCTTAACCAATTTCGTCAAATCGGCCGCTAGCGGGCGAGCGGATTGGCCGCCGTGGGCTTTTGCGTAATTTCGCGACGCAAAGTGCTGGTGCTTTCGCCACGAGCGCGTGTCCACCACAGAACGATGGGTGAGGCGATGAAAATCGACGAATAAGTTCCGACCACGACGCCGACGATGATCGCGAGAGAGAAATCGCGCAGGACCGCGCCGCCGAAGAAAAACAAACAGAGAATCGGGATGAGCGTGACAGTGCTGGTCAGAATCGTGCGGCTCAAGGTCTGGTTGATGCTCGAGTTCATGATTTCCTCGATCGTACCGCGTCGCCCGCTGGCCAGACCTTCACGAATTCGGTCGTAAACAACGATGGTGTCGTTGATCGAATAACCGGCGATAGTCAGAACCGCGCCGACCATCGTCAGCGTCAATTCGCGGCCAAGCAGCGAGAAAACCCCGACCGTGATAATCACGTCGTGAAACAGTGCGACGATTGCGCCTACCGCAAAAGAAAGCTCGAAGCGAAACGTGACGAAAATCAAAACGCCTAGGATTCCGAGTCCGAGCGCAACCAGCGAACTTTTGGCAAGTTCGCCGCCGACCAGCGCGCCAACGCGCTCCGAGCGCTCTACTTTGAAATTCGCTGCCGGCATTGATTGGGTGATTTGTTTTTCGACCTTATCGCTCGTGTTCAGCGGACTGCGCACGGTGATGTAATTTTTCGGGCCTTGCGATGATTCCTGAATTGACGCGTCCGCAAGCCCGATTGGCTTCAGTGAATCG
>QHXH01000549.1 GCA_003222855.1 Acidobacteriota bacterium | reverse complement strand
TTGACGTACGGAACTCCCGATGGCGGCAGATCGATCTCGCCCTCAGGCTTAACCGCCCAACCAATTCCCTGCACTTTTCCACGGAAGCGTTGGTTAGGCGCGGAAGAAAGGTAAACGATCGCTTCGCTGCCCGGAGCCATGCGTTGAACTTCGGCTTCGCGAAAATTTGCGATCACGTACCATTTGCTCGTGTCGAGCAACGAGAAGACGGGAACCCCGGTGGTAACATGGGCGCCGGCCGAAATGTTGAGATTGATGACGCGTCCGGAAAAAGGCGCGATGACCTTGCAGTAGGAGAGATGGAGTTCATCGAGATTGATGGCCGCCAGCGTACCTTCGCGTTGAGCTTGCAGGGTCGTCTCTTTAGTTCGGGCTTCATCGACGTTTTCGGCGGTCGTAAAGCCATTGGGCAGCAGCGGTTCGAGGCGCTGCAAGGTGCTGTGGGCTTGTGCAAGCTGTCGATCCAGAGCGGCCAAATCAGCTTTGGCCTTTTCCAAAATGAGTCTGTAATCCTCCGGGTCGATTTCGAAAAGCACGTCGCCTTTCTTCACCGCCTGGTTATCCTGCACATTCAGCTTAAGGATTTGACCAGCCACACGTGGCGCAATGCCTACCACATTGGCGCGCGCGGTCGCATCATCGGTCCGCGGATGTCGTTCGACGATTGCCCAGACGTAGAGTGTGATGATCACCGCGCTGGCGACGATGATCAGACTTACAATCTTGCGAACGAACTTGTGATGCTCGATGTCGATCTTCGCTGAGGTCGCGACGCTCTCTTCGTTTGAAGGTGTGGCGGCTTGATGCATGTCAGTTCCGGTAGAACAAAATCCAGGTTGCGAATGTGAAGATGATCATCAGAGACGAATAGATGAGCGGCGCCGGACCAATGTACGGTTTCAGGTTGCCCACCTGGACGATCCAATGCGCAATGAGTGTCAGCGCCAGACCGCTTAATATACAAACCATCCAAGCCGGGAAATACGAGCCAAGAACATCGACCGTCGGTGAGTGATGGCTGAGGAGCTGCACTGCGAGAAACGCGATGAGAAGCAGCACCAAGCCGGCGGCGATAGTTCTTAAAATCCCGGTTTTCATCTGCTGAACGGCGTCATTGGTTGGATTGACCGCGGCGACTTTTGGATCGGTCTGGTTACGCCCGATGAAGGACGGGCCAAATCGCCGGTGCTTAGCGCAAGAGCGGTTGCGGCTGTGAAAATCGCAGACTGCGTGTCGTGGCTTACGCTTCGCGCCGACGCCAGATTTCGCTGCGCGCTTACGAACTCCGGATAAGTGCTAAGCCCGTTCTTGTAAGATTCGAGCACTGCGTCGAATGCGTTTTGCGATGCGGTCACGAGCTTGGCCGCCGA
Source organism: Acidobacteriota bacterium (assembly GCA_003222855.1). Classification (GTDB taxonomy): domain Bacteria; phylum Acidobacteriota; class Blastocatellia; order Pyrinomonadales; family Pyrinomonadaceae; genus UBA11740. The sequence goes on along the minus strand of QHXH01000549.1, from coordinate 1,231 downwards.
TTCCTGTTTGCGCAGAGCAGTCTTAAAATCGGTGTAGGCTTTCCATACTTCGCGCACTGCGGAATCGCGCGCGCCGGCCAGTTCGTTCTCCGCGCCGCGCAATTCCGCTTCGGCCATTTCCATTTTGTGGCGCCGTCCAAATCCATCGAAGATCGGAACACTGGCCGTCAGAAAAACTCCGTAAGTCGGGCGATGATCCCCAAAGTAATCTGAGTGATCGATGCTGACATCGAGCTCGGTCTCGGTGGCGTGAGCATCGATGGCGACTTTGGGATAATACTCCGCGCGGACTTTGCGAATCCCGTCCTGTTTCCCGCGGACGTTTGCGAGCTTTGCCACCAAATCGGGACGTTGTGACAATGCTCGCTCGATCAACTCATCCACCGAACCTTTTGTTTGTTTCGATGTCGATCTTTGTCCGAGATCGGCCACATGAAGCGGAACTGTTGGCAAGAGACCGATGCTCTCGACCAGCGCAACTCGCGCATCGCTCTCGGCGCCGGTCGTTGCTTCAACATCGAACGCGGTTTGCGCAGTCTGCTGTTGCGCCTGGAGCAATTCGGGTTTTGTCGCGAGCCCGTTGTCGACCCGCGCCTGCACCGCTTGCTCCACCGTTTGCGCAGCTTCCAATGCGCTTTGGCTGACCAGAACTTTTTGGAGAGCCGTCCCAAGTTGATAAAAACGTTCGGTTACCTGAAAGACAATACTCTGATGAGTTCCGTTGAAGCCAACGTTTGCCATCATCAATTGCTCTCTGGCCGCCGCGACGACAGCGCTTCGCTCGCCGAAATCGAGCAACAACCATTTCGCGCTCAATTCACCCCGATAAACTTGGGCTTCAGTGACAAGTGATCCACCTCCCGTGATCGAGACAGCGTTGAGGCTCGGGTTCATCAACAGTTTCTTTTCGTTAACCGCCAATGTGGGAAACGGAATGAAAGCGCGGTCGTAACCTGCGGCGGCCGATGCGACGAGGAACGGGTAGTAGGCGCTTTCACTCAGACCGACCGCCGCGGCCGCTTCTCGCGCACGTTCCCAGGCGACTCGCGTGTCGGGATTGTTTCGCTCGGCGACGTCGATCAACTCGGCGAGGCCGTAGATCTTTCGTGGATTAATTGAAACGTGAGAGCTGCCTTGCGCTTCGTTGAAATGATATTCGGCAAGCTCGCGTTCGTAATTCGGCAGGTTCGGCGGCGACCAAGTCCGATCGGCGCTCGGCGGAGGATCATTC
>QHXH01000548.1 GCA_003222855.1 Acidobacteriota bacterium | reverse complement strand
GTGCATCGTTCGGCCGCATGGCTTTCTATTACATCCTGCGCGCGCTCGAGCTTCCGCCGGAAAGCGAAATAATCTTTCCCGCTTTGACGTTCTGGGTCGTTCCTGAAATCGCCAGACGCGCCGGTCTCAAACCCGTGTTCGTGGATGTCGATGCGCGGACTTTCAATCTCGATCCTGCGCGCATCGAAGCGGCTATCACCGAACGCACCCGGGCGATCGTGCCTACTCATCTTTACGGCCAGCCATGCCGGATGAGCGAAATCATGCGCGTCGCTGAGACGCATAACCTCATCGTCGTCGAAGATTGCGCGCAGGCCGCCGGAGCGCGATATCGCGGCCGCCGGGTTGGGACCTTCGGCGATGCTGCCTTCTTTAGTTTTCAAATGCTAAAGGGAATTAATACGTACGGCGGCGGAATGGCGTTAACGAATGATTCGAGCATTGCCGCTAAGGTCCGCGCGCAAGCCGAGGCCGAGCCGCAACAGACCACGAGTGAATTAATTAAGCGCTTTAGCCTCGGCATTGCCGCGAGATCGCTGGTCAGTCCCAAAGGATTCGCCTGGTGGGGATATCCGATTGGGGCCGCGGCTTCTCTCGCCGGCGACCGCGATTTGTCAAAATATTTTTGGGAGCGCATTAGGCCACTGGATCGATTTCCGCTTGCGTATCGACGGCGGTTCTCAAACGCCCAGGCGATCATAGGGCTACGAGCTCTCGACAGACTTGATGAATTCAACGAGCGCTCGCGAGCCCACGCCCAAATATACACGCGCGGCCTCGCAGGGTGTCCTGCGATCGAAATACCGTACGCGATTCATGAAGTAGAACACGTCTATTATCAGTACTGCATTTATGTTTCCGATCCTGCTCGCGTGAAGCGCCGCGCGATTCGACGCGGCGTCGATTTCGAAACTACGCACGTAGATGTCTGCTCTTCTCTGCCTCTCTTCAAAGAATTCGCCAGTACGTGCCCCGAGGCAGAGAAAACTGCCGAGGCTCTCCAGCTCCCGGTCTATTCACGATTGAGAACTTCGGATGTCGAACGGGTGCTAAAAACTGTGTTGGAAGTCACTGCCGATCTCGCTGCCTTGGACAGAGCAAAAGCGGCCGCTCGAAGCGAAGAATTGGTCAGCCCAGCGACCAACGCCATGCGCGCCAATTAGGAAGTCGTGAATCTTTTTTCCCTTCTGATCAATATCTCGGTCATAGGGACGCTTGCGCTGAGTGATCCATCCGCATCGTTCGATAAGAACATGGCAGTGAGATTTCTTTCGCACTGGGGCTACTTCGCAATTTTGTTCGCAGCGTTTTGGGAAGGCGAGGCGGTGTTAATCACAGCGGGCACATTATGCGGAGCCGGTTTGTTGGATTGGCGGTTGACAATTCTGGCTGCGGCGATTGGCGGCTCAGCCGGCGATCAGATTTACTTCTACGCTGCCCACGACCGCGCAGCTCGCACCATCAAGAAATCAAAACGGCTTAGCAAGTGGTATCCGAAGATTAGCAAATTTGTGCTGCGCCACAGCACGGTTGCCGTTTTGTTATCGCGATTCGCCGCCGGCCTGCGGATCACCATACCTCTCGTCTGCGCGACTGCTGGCATGCCGGCAAGGAAATACAGCATCCTCAATTTAGTCAGTGGATTCGCGTGGGCCTCGTTCTGGGTGGCCGTAACCTATCAGATCGGAGCTCGTCTCCCTGTAAGTTGAAGAAACCGCGTCGTTCCTACTTCACATCCTCTCAAGGCCGCGGCTCATAGAACAGGGCTCAGAGTCAGGGCGATTCCGCGACGGTTCAGCTCATGATTTGAATGCGATAATAGGCTTTTCGAGCCTGTTATCAAGATCAAGCCTCTCTGCGCCATAATGTCCGTAGCGCTCCCCTAAAGAGTAGGTATGCTTCATTGCCCGAGATGCGGAAGACGGTATCCGGACGACGCGCGCGTCTGTGCGAGCGACTTTACGCCGTTGCAGGCCGACATCACTATCGCGGAAGTTCCGGTCGATCGCTTGATCGGTAAAGTCTTTGACGGCAAGTACCGTTTGGAAGAACGACTGGGCGGCGGCGGCATGGGCACTGTCTATCGCGCGACTCACCTCCTCATCGAACGAACGGTCGCAATCAAAGTCTTAAGCCAGCGATTTCTCGG
>QHXH01000547.1:891-3496 GCA_003222855.1 Acidobacteriota bacterium | reverse complement strand
CGTTCGAGCCTGTCGGGTAGTGCGCGTGTGCAGTCGCGCGTTCTCGATGCCCACCGCCATGCGCGACGCAATCAGCGTCAGCAGGCGTTTGTGCTCTTCTGTAAAGTAACCCTTTTCACGCGCCTCAATGTCGATCACGCCAATCACCCGGTTCTTGACAATCAGGGGGATGGCCAGTTCCGAGTGAACGTTGGGCACGGCCTCAAGGTAGAAGCTTTCCTGTGTGGCATCGGCGACCAGCACTGCTTGCCGGGTCTGCGCGGCGCGTCCGGTAACGCCCTGGCCCATTTTCACGCGCAGGCGGTCGGCGACTTCCGCTGGATACCCTACATGGAAGCGAACGTACAATTCCTGGCGCTGCTCATTAAGCAGCAGGATCGCGAAAATCTCATAGTCAATGACCTTGCGGACCAGTTCCGCCACACGCTTTAGCGTGGTTTCCAGGTCCAGCGTGGTGTTCACCACGTCGGCCACTTCCAGCAGGAGGGGTTCCACCTCAGAAGCAAGGCCAGTTTGCGAGGCGGTCATTTTCACAGGCTCCATCATAGCAGCCGACTGGAGCGGCTCTTCCACAGGCCTCATTTGTAACTTGTGATTTGTAATTGGTAATTTGAGAACCCAGAGCCTTTGGCCCCTCAAAATTACAAATTACATATTGCCAATTACAAATTTTCCAGTACAAATTACATATTGCCAATTACAAATTTTCCAGCACGCAGATATCCGGAAGATTGCGGTAGCGTTCCGCATAGTCCAGGCCGTAGCCGACGACGTAGGCATCAGGAATCGTGAAGCCGATATATTGCGCCTGGATCGGCTGCTTGCGGCGTGAAGGCTTGTCCAGCAGGGCCGCAATGCGCAGCGATCTTGGCCGATGCCCTTGCATCAGCCTCGAAATGTAGTTCAGCGTCAGCCCGGTGTCGAGGATGTCTTCGACTAGAATCACGTTACGGTCCGCCAGCGACTGATCCAGGTCTTTGGTCAAACGGACTTCGCCCAGCGAATCCCACGCTGCGTGGCCCGCCGGGTCTTCTTTCGCTGTGGGACGGTTTCCGTAACTCGACACTCCGATAAAGTCAAAGGTGGCATCGAGCGGAACCTGACGCGCAAGATCGCTCAAGAAAATGGCCGCGCCTTTGAGAACGCCAACGAAGATAATCGATTGGCCGCGAAGGTCGCGCGCAATCTCTTCTCCCAGTTCGGCGACCCGCTTGGCAATGGTTTCGCGTGACAGCAATACTTTGAGGTCAGGCATTGAGCACATCTTATACACGAGTTTGGGTGCAACCGAAATGGTTTAAATCAAATCCAAGATTCCCGGGGCCAGACACGCTCGTTGCGCGCTTCCGCCCGCGTCACTAGAATGCTAATTCGCATGTTGCTCGGAGTGCTTCGTGAATCTTAAAGGAATCAACCTCTCATGGCTTGGCCACGCCACCTTCCGCATACAAACACCAGAAGGGAAGATCCTCTACGTCGATCCGTGGATTGCGGGTAATCCCATGTGCCCGGAGAGTGAGAAGAACGTGAAGAAGGCCGATGTACTGCTCTGCACCCACGGGCATGGCGATCACATCGGTGACGCAGTCGACGTGGGCAAGAAGCTCAATCCGATCGCGGTTGGGATCTATGAGCTCTGCTTGTGGCTGCAGAAAAAAGGCGTCAAGCAGATCGCACCCATGAACAAGGGTGGTACGCAAACAATCGCAGATGTGAAAATCACCATGGTTCACGCGGTGCATTCTTGCGGCATTCAGGATGGCGACCAAATTATCTACGGCGGCGAAGCGTGCGGCTACGTGCTTGAGTTCTCGAATGGAGTCAAGCTCTACCACGCAGGCGACACGAATGTGTTTAGTGACATGGCTATCATCCGCGATCTCTACGCTCCGAAGATTGCCATGTTGCCGATCGGGGACCATTTCACCATGTCGCCGCGCGAAGCTGCTTATGCCTGTAAACTGCTGCAGCCGGAAACTGTTATCCCTATGCACTTCGGGACGTTTCCCCAGTTGACGGGAACGCCCGGCGAGTTGCAGAAACTGGTGCCTGACGTGAAAGTGTTGGAATTGAAACCGGGGCAGACGATTTCGTAAACCTTAAGCATTCTCAATCTTAACCATTCTTAACGATCATTTCAGAAACCTTTAACGATGGCGTCGTATCTTACGTTCACAGAGGCCGCGGCGAATCGCGGCAGCTTTGGGACGGCAAGGAGCAGCATGACCGATCAGACCGCAAACGCTTACTGGCGAATGGGCGGCATCACAGTTCCCGAAGTTGAAGACTACTTGTATGCAATGCTGCCGCCGCGCGACGAAGTTCTTGCCGAGATGGAGGCTGACGCCAACAAGAACGAGGTGGCCATCGTTGGCCCCGCTGTCGCTCGCGTGCTTTATCAACTGGCCACGATCAGCGGCGCGAAGAAAATCTTTGAAATGGGCTCGGCCATCGGCTATTCCACCATCTGGTGGGCGCGTGCGGTGGGTGACGGGGGACGCGTCATCTACACCGATGGCGATCCCAAGCGCGCCGATAAGGCTCGCCGCTACTTCGATCGAGCGGGCGTCAGCCAGCGCATCACGATTCGCGTGGGCGACGCGCT
>QHXH01000547.1:0-874 GCA_003222855.1 Acidobacteriota bacterium | reverse complement strand
AGAGCGGAGGTCTTTTTATCACTGATAACGTTCTGTGGAACGGCAGGGTCACCAAGCCTAATCCCGATGCCGCCACCAAGGCCATCCTCGAATTCAATAGATTGATCTGCGGGTCGCCGGATCTATTTACGACTATCTTACCGATCCGCGATGGAGTTTCGGTTTGCGTGAAGAAGTAGGGAAGCGAATTAGGGAAGGCTGCGCGGCGTGCTCGTACGGCACGGTGCTAGAATTAGCGCTTTCCATCACGCGCGATGAAGACCCCAACACTCTTGCCCTTGCCCGTGGACCAGATTCCGGAAACTCTGCCCCGCTCCCAAGCCCAGCCGCGTCCCGACTCCTGGGCTGATGTGCTGGTCGTGGGCGCTGGCCCTACTGGAATGGCTTGCGCCATTGAGGCTCAAAAGGCGGGCTTCAAAGCTCTTATCGTCGACAAGGGATGCCTCGTCAACTCCATCTATCGCTATCCGAGCAACATGGTGTTTTTCACCACGCCGGAGTTGCTCGAGATTGGCGACGTTCCTTTTACCACTGCTCTGGCGAAGCCTACGCGGCTTGAAGCGCTCGAATATTACCGCCGTGTCGCCGAACATTATCATTTGCCCATCCACCAGTACGAATGGGTGAAGACGATAACCGGCGAGGACCGTAATTTTCGCGTCACTACAACCGACCGGCACGACGCGATCCACGATTACCGTGCGCGCAAGATCGTGCTCGCTACCGGATACTACGATCTCGCCAACCAACTCGATGTTCCGGGCGAGGATCTGGAAAAAGTCTTCCACTATTATCGGGAACCGCATCCTTATTTTGATATGGATGTCGTTGTCGTCGGCGGCAAGAATTCCGCGGCCGAGGTGGCTTTGGATTT
>QHXH01000546.1:2065-4322 GCA_003222855.1 Acidobacteriota bacterium | reverse complement strand
CTTCCTTTGGCTCAATCACGAGGGGCGGTTTGCCGGCGACGGCTTTTGGATCGGGGTTACGACGTTCGGCGATGGCCTCGTATTATTCGTGATGATTCTTCCCTTCATCAGGCGCCGGCCGGACGTCGCCTGGTCGCTGGTATTAGCGTGGTTGTCGATCGCGCTCCTGATCAAAGGCGTAAAAATATCAATCGTCACGTATCGGCCGCTCTCGATTATTGATCCCAGTCAGTTTCGCTTAGTCGGCGCGGCCTACAGATACAACTCGTTTCCGTCCGGCCATGCCACCAGCGCGGCGGCGTTCGCCGGCACCCTCTGCATTTTTTATCGGCAACGCTGGGTGCGCGCTGCGGCGATCGGGTTAGCACTTCTCATCGCCTTTTCACGCGTCGCAATGGGACTCCATTGGACCACGGATGTCTTAGTTGGCTTGCTTGGCGGATGGGTATTAGCCCTACTCGCTTATTCGTTGTCGAGCCGCTTTGCCTTTGGAACGTCGCGCGTTGCGCAAATTATTTTCGGCGTCGTGATTGGCGGCGCCGCGATCAGAATGCTGCTGATAAATCACACAGATTACCCGCAGGCATTTCGGTTACTCCAGACGATTGCGCTCGGTTCGATTGTCTTCACCATCTGTGAGTTCGCCCTTGCCCGCCGGAACGCAAAGCCCCTTCAACCTCATGAAACAGCGTCACAGAATCCTTAACTATGACGGCGCCGAGCAGGGTCCGATTAACTATTTCGGCAACTTCAATAGCGTAACAGACATCGTAACCACCTACGCCTCACGGGTGTCTTTACTAATGATGAATATTTCCTCACTAAAATCCCCGAATATCTTTGTGCGATTCTCAAGAGTAGCGCTTTTGCTGGGAATTGCGATGCTTTGGTTGATCTCGGCGGGATCGGTGATGGCGCAGGAGAACGGCGCCGCTGCGAGCCCCGTACCGGAAAATGCTGGGGTGAACCTTGAAAAACGAGCAGTTACTTCAGGTGGTACCGACAAGAGTATAGTGACGGCCGCTAGCGCAGGGGCAACCGATTACAAGAGCAATCTCAATTCGCTCGCGACGCTCTACCAGAATGAAGTGCAGAAACTTCAGAAGCAGAACAGCCAATCGAAAGATCTCTATGGTCAGGGGCTCATCTCGCGTGTAGAAATTGAGGGCAGTGACAAGTCTCTGGCTGACGCGCGCGCGAAAGTTGAAGAAGTTGCCAGGCAGATCGCCGAAGCCAATAAACCCGCGCCGGCACCAGTAAATTCGAGCAGCGACCTAATTGCTTCCAATCAGGTCTGGTCGACCGGAAACACTCGAGTTGACGGTCTGATTCGTTACTACGGCAATAATTATGGCGTCGATCCGTACCTGATCTATTGTCTGATGTCGCAGGAGTCGAAGTTCAGCAACAAGGCGACAAGCCCAAAAGGGGCACAGGGATTGATGCAACTTATGCCCGGCACTGCGGCTCGATATGGAGTGATGAATCCGTACGACATGGCGCAGAGCATCATGGGCGGTACGCGTTATCTGAAAGATCTTTTGAAGATGTTTAATGGCCGAGTAGACCTGGCCCTGGCGGGTTATAACGCGGGAGAGAATGCCGTCATCAAACACGGCTACACCGTGCCGCCTTACGACGAAACGCGCAATTACGTTAAGCTGATCATCAAACGCTACGGCAGGACCACAACCCCCGAACAAAAGGCGAAGAGCTAAAGCCGGCGCACCGTGGCGACGAACTGCTTCGCATGGAGTCGAGTCAGTACCAGGAGCGCTAGCGACTGGGTCAGAAGTCCTTAGCAATCGATCAAGACGAACAATAGTTACCAGGTCGCTACCGCTCCCTGTACTAACCTCATTGCTCGCGACGTTTTCACTCTTTCCGGCTCGTCGCTTAAAATCTGCAATGTGAATGTTGTGGTAGGTTGAGCGCCTTAGGGAACGGCATTCACGCCCGTGATTATCCGAAAGTGAAAGAGACAGCAAGACAATTCGTAACCCCTGTTATTCTCAGCGTGACGGGAGCTGTCGCAGTGTGGGCCGCACTCCACTTCACCGCTCCGAAACCGGGCAGTGTTGAAACGGCGGCGGGCATGTCTAACCCGGCCAGCGGCTTTGACACTGACCGCTGGCGTCAAGCAGTCGAGAAACTCAAAGCCGATCGGGCTAATCCCGAAAACGTCGCGCTTGAGGTTCCTTCAGAGCTGCGCCACTACGAGGACCGGCATTGGTTTCTGGCGACTCAGGTGGCCGAA
>QHXH01000546.1:0-2054 GCA_003222855.1 Acidobacteriota bacterium | reverse complement strand
TGTTGCGACGATGCTCCAGCGCGGTGAAATGGTAGCGGCGCCTGCCGTCACTGACGATTATGTTTTGTTCGGCGTAGGCGCCAAGGTAGACGACGGGCCCTTTCAGATATATGAAGATGATCATGCGATTCCGCTGTATGACGAAACCCAACTTCGAGATGAATATGCGCGGCTGAACAGCGCGCGCGCCAATTCTCAGAACGAGCTCGGGAGTTTGAAAGCTCAGCTCAGTAAGACGAAAAATCGCGATCGCGCAAGGCAGCGCGACTTGCAAAAACAAATCGCCGAACGGCAACAGCAGTTGAAATCGATCGATGAAGAGAAAGCGACGGTCGATCAATCTTACAACCAGCCGAACACGCGCCAGAGATTGTTCGGCGATTACCAAACGCTACAATCGCTGGCAAAGAACTTCCGCGGACAGTCGTACAACATCGACGACTCAACCGACCGCGAAGCGATGAAGATCGGGATGCTCAGTTCGCTAAGACCGGAAGCTCTTAAACTGCTTGAAGAAGTGGCGCAGGACTATCGTCGTCAGTTCGATCGACCCCTGCCCGTGAGTTCTCTCGTGCGGCCCGAGCAGTACCAGCACACGTTGCACAAATTCAACCGCAACGCCGTAATTATCGAATCTCCGCCTCATTCAACCGGGCTGGCGTTCGACATTGACTATCGCTACATGAGCGCCGGCGAACAGAATTTCCTGATGGCCGAACTTGCGCGCATGAAAGACGCCGGCCGAATCGAAGTACTGCGCGAGCGCAATGCGAACTATCACGTTTTCGTCTTTATCGACGGCGTGCGACCGCGCGATGAGCTAATCGCGGCGTCGCTGCAAGATGCCGGCGCGCCTCCCCCGGAACCCGACAATGCAAAAAAACAGCCGGCAAAACAGACGCAGGCGCCCAAAAAGCCCAAAGAAAAACCTGCGCAATCCAAGCGGCGCGTCAAACGCTGAGGCCGGTTTGCGCATCTCATGATTCTGCCCGACAATACCTCACGCCAAGCTTGTAAAAAGGGCTCAATATGAAGAAGGTCAAAGTTCATTCTGTGGTCACGATCGCTGTTTTCACCTCGCTGGTAGCGATCGTCTCTTTCGAAGCTCGCACCGGACGCGGTCAATCTCAAAACCAGAAGAATGATTCGCAGAACCTCAAAAGCGAGTCGCTGGTGAAGCCTACCGTGCTCGCGACTGATCGCGCTGCCACGAAGGAGGCTGCCATTTCCCCATTTGCAGAAGCAGCCGCCCGGAATCTTGTGCTCAGGAACGATTTGACGTGGACGTTTGGGAACAAGCAACAGCACGGCTGGTATTTATATGATTTACTGATTGGCCAGACGCTGAATATTCCACCGGCCACTGCGACACCTGACTTCTCAAGCGCGGTCTCAATCTGGCAAAAGCAGAAGGGCCTGAGTCCAAATGGCGTGCTGGATGAGAGCTCCTGGATGGCTTTAGTGTCTCAATGGCAAGCTGATCGCCTCAAGAACAAGACCCCTGCTACTCCGGATCAACTATTGACCGCTCCGCCGTCTGATTTCTACGATCCGGAACGACTTCCGGAACTTCGCCAGGTCGAGCGGGCAACCTATGCGGCATACAAAGCGGGTGACCTGGCGCCCACCGAAAAGTACTTCAAGATCGTTTCGAGTTTCCGCTCGCGTGAATATCAGGAGCAGTTGCGGCGGCAATCACCTGGTGCGGGAAGCGCCGGCCTCGCAACGAATAGTCCGCACTTCACGGGCCGCGCACTGGACTTGTATGTCGGCGGCGATCCGGTCGACACGAAAGATGCAAATCGCGCAATCCAAGTGCAGACGCCGGCCTACCAATGGCTGGTGCGCAACGCCGCGCGCTTCGGCTTCCGACCTTACTTTTACGAGCCGTGGCACTGGGAATATGTGAAGTAAGGATCGAGCATCCAGCTTCAGACTGTTGGCAGGCGAGCTCCTATCTGATACGTCAAAGCCACCCAGAATGAGGCCCAGGCGAATCCGCTCACTAAATTCAGGATGCTGTATTTCTTTGCGGGCATGCCAGCGGTCGCGCA
>QHXH01000545.1:1618-4234 GCA_003222855.1 Acidobacteriota bacterium | reverse complement strand
CGATTATCCGCTCGCATCCGCTTTGGTTCGCGGGTGTGATGACGCACCGAGCCTCATCGATGCTGCGGCTGGAACGCTCGCGCTTGATTTCCACACAGCCCGCCGTTAGTCATCCACTAGAACCGGGCCCAGATCCCTTTTTAGTTCTGTACCCTTACTCGATGGTTAACGATACGATTTCAACTTCTGCGCAGATCAGGGTTGACCCAGAGGGTGGTGGAAGTGGTGTGCTAACAATTGTAGGTGATAATTCACGATACGGCGTGCAAGCCGCGTGGCCGGTGACTGTGCAGCCCAATACTGATTACCTATTGGAGACCGTTGTTAAGGTTGAGAGTGGTCGTGTGCGCTTTTCGATCGTTGGTGCCGACAATAAGGCTCTCTCGTCTATAGTTATAGATGCGCTTGAAGGTACGAAAGCGGAAGAGCAGCCTTACGCTCTAATTAAACTTGCCTTTGTCGCCGACAATGCTCACGCTCGGATCATTATCAGCAATGAAGCTTCGAACGTGCCAAGCCCGGTGATCAAGGTCGGCCCAATCGCACTCGACGACCTCGGCCCGGCCCGATTTCTCTGGACGCGCTATCCGCGATTTATCATTCATGCGATTCAGAAACTCTTTATTACAGCCGTCATTCTGCCCCTGGCGATCATCGGTTTGCTTATCTTAGTGTTCCGCAAAAAGGGCGCGGCGCTGGTGATTCTCTCGATCGTTCCGGTCTATTTCTTGACTGTGCAGTCGATGGTGCACACGGAGTACCGATACGTTTTGGCTGTCGATTATTTTCTGTTTGGGTTTGCGGGCGTGGGCCTATCGACGATTGGAGCAGTTGCTCGACGAAGAGCACTGCAGGTACTCAAACGCTGATTTTCGCGTCAAACCCGGCAACATCGTATTGAGACATTTCATTCATACCTCGCTTCCTGAAGCGAGGTGTGAATGAGAAGAGAGTTCCCCAAAGCCCTTTAAGACCGGCCGCCTTATGCGTGCTTTGCTACCAAAGCCTTTTCAATCAATCCACTGACCCACTCTGCTCTCGCGTCCCAGGTCCCATCGCGCACGGCATCCTGACGGCCTCGTACTCTCTCGACGTCATTTTCGCGCAAAGCATCATCGACGAGTTCGAGAAACTGCTCGCGGCTGCGCGCGATGCGCAAGACATCGCTCATCGATTCGTATTCAGGCAGAGGAGAAATCACCACCGGCTTGCCGGAAGCGAGATACTCGCGCACCTTGATCGCCGAACCGTAGCTCGTGAAAGGCACTTCCGTGTTCCACGGCAAAACGCAAACGTCGAAACCCGCGGCGTAAGCAGGAAGGTCTTGATACGCAACCGGCGGCAGAAAATGAACGTTGGGCAGCGTTTCTATTTCAAGCCCACGCGATTTGTTCCCGATGAAGATCCAATTCCAATCAGGACGCTCGCGTGAGGCTTGCTTGATCAGTTCCTGATCGATCAGCCAGGGCTCAATCGCGCCAAAGTATCCGACGCGCGGTTGCGGTATGCGCGTAACTGCCTCAGCAAGGCGAATGTCGCCACGACTAATTGTGGACCAATGATCGAAATCAACTGCCTGTTCCAATAGATATGACTTCTCGCGTCCTTGTTCTGCTTCCGCTAATAACTTTCGGCTGGAATAGAAAATGAGATCAGCGGCTGAGATTGCTTGCCCATGTAGCTTGCGAATCAGCGCCGGATCTGTCGCGTGGTCCATCGTGTTCGCATCATACTTATCTGAAACGTGATAAATGACGAGCGACTCGTGCAAATGCCCTACGACTTCCACCGCCGTAGGAATTGCAATCCAAAGAATCGGATTTGATAAGCCGCGACGCCTGGCCAGTGATGAGATTTGCGCCGCCAACAATCGTCGATTCGCGGCGACAGCGGTGCGACTACCAAAAAATGGAACGACTGCGGGAGAGACGACGGTAATTCCCTCTTCTGTCGTACGCGCGAGTTTGGCGTAGCTCTTCAGCTTTCGCTTGATGCGCGGCAAGACCTCGCCACTTTTCATTGGCGCGAGCCCCATCGAAATTGAATTGACGAAAATGACTTTGTTTCCCGCGCGCGCAAACCGGCGCATCAGGTGGTTCTTCGAATGTGGGTGGTGATACCACCAATCCTCGCCACCAAAACAGATGATCGATTTGCCGTGCAGCATTGAGCGTCGATACTACACTAATTTCTGCCACAGATTTTCACAGATAGACACTGATAATACTTTTGATTTCTAATCCGTGTTCATCTGTGCCAATCTGTGGCTGAATTGCTTTGGGACCCATGAAACCCACAATCTAGCTCGCCTTAACACACGACTGGGAATTGCGCGGTGATGGCTCAGGCGATATTGAAGAGATTCAATTTGCTCCGATGCGGCGGTTGCTGGCGATCTATGGCAAAGCCGGCGCGCGCACGACAATCCTTCCCGACGTGATGCAGCAGACAACATTCAGAACTTTCGCAGGCGAGCACCCTGAACTAGAAAAACACGCTGACGCCTGGGACGCGCAGGCGCGGGAAGCTTATCGCCAGGGCCACGACATTCAATTGCATCTGCACTCTCAATGGTCCGATGCGGCATATGAGAATGGCAAATGGGAATTGCGAGGT
>QHXH01000545.1:0-1477 GCA_003222855.1 Acidobacteriota bacterium | reverse complement strand
ATTGAGATGGACGTGAGCATGGCCGGTGGTGTCTATCTTAATAATGACACTCTTCAAATCGATTATCGATCCTGCGAAGAGACTTTTCTTCCTTACTATCCGCGAATAGATGACGCCCGAAGGATATCTAACCAGCAAGAGCCGATCGTCTGTGTGCCACTGAATCATTTCTATGGATCGCGACGACTAGTCACGAAGCAAAACCTGGCGCTCGCGAAGGCCCGCTTCAGTCGCAGCCAGAAAGCAGCGGTTCGTATAAGGTCTGGCCCGGCGCGGCTCGATAGTGGGAGCGCCGGACTGGCGCGCGTGTACGAAAAACTGATCGCGCCCGCCATCAAACGCAAACACTTCGTGTCTGACACCGGCCGGTTGAATTATCCGCTGATGCGCGAGATGCTCGTTTCGATTCGGCAACGCGCAGCGGAAAGCGGCTTGTCAAAAGTTCCGGTGGTGCTGACAAATCATCCCAAGGACATTCGCGATTGGGCCGGGCTCGAAAGATTTGTGAGTGACGTTGCGGAAGCTGAAGATTTGAAGTTCATCACGTTGAGTGAATTGGCAGAGAAGCTAAGAAGCGGCGATTTTCAGGTGAAGAAGTCAGTACCATCCGCGTGATGAACGAAGCGTGGCTTTGCCACCACACATGGCGGTAAGCCTCCGGCTTACCGTTGCATGTCTTAATTACTCTGGAGGCTACGCCTCCATTTTATTACAGTGCTCGCCAATACACTTGCATGATCAAGGCGCGCGAAAAAGGAGGCGAAGCCTCGAAAGAATTCATAACGCCGACCCGCCATGTGCTGCGGCAGAGCCGCCCTTATCTTCCAATCTACTTCCGCACCGATCTGGGATAGGCGATGATGTCTCGCTTCGCCAGTTCCATCATCTCTGCGAAAAGCCTGGGTGCATCCGCACGAAAGAATTTCATCCCGCGTACAGTCAAATCGCGACACGTACTTTCGGAAACATAGTCGCGCATCCACTGCGGCATGTCGGGATGGACGGTCGTCGTCATGTCGTGCGCGTAGGTCTTTACAATCACGCGCTCGCCTTCGTAGTTAATACAGGGCGCCGCAAAAAGCTGATCATGATAGACGCGCACCGGAAACTTCTCTTTGAACGCGTCGTCGACGCAATAACCAAACGAAATGTAATTTGTCGTCGCGCCCAGGCCGATGATCTTGCCACCGCCGGCGATCAATTTGTAGTAAGGACTGCCCGTATCATACGGATAAGGCGACAGGTGATGGGTTGAGGTGAGTTCTTGCGCCGCTGGTCCAATCGCGCATACTGACTTCGTCGGGTGCAAACTGCGAATCGCTTTTCGCTGCCGC
This sequence comes from Acidobacteriota bacterium, assembly GCA_003222855.1. Taxonomy (GTDB): domain Bacteria; phylum Acidobacteriota; class Blastocatellia; order Pyrinomonadales; family Pyrinomonadaceae; genus UBA11740. The sequence continues at coordinate 143 of QHXH01000545.1, read as the reverse complement.
CGCGCAAACTCGGTCAGGATGCCAGTATAGGAAGGTGTGCGGCGCACGTCGAAAACATTTCCCTGCTTCAGCCATTCATAAGAAGAGATGCGATGATTCGGATAAGTCGGAAAGACAACGGTACCGCGCGGGCCAATCACTTC
>QHXH01000544.1 GCA_003222855.1 Acidobacteriota bacterium | reverse complement strand
GCGCACTGTTTGGGAAACGATGAAAATAGTTATCGAGCCTTCAGCAGCTGTTCCGTATGCCGCGATTCTCGAACCAGTAATCGACGTCGATGGAAAACGCGTCGGAATTATTCTTACCGGCGGCAATGTCGATCTGGACGCGCTGCCGTGGAATCTGTAGAGGCAGCCGTGCCGGCTGCGGTTGTCGATTTTGTGCAGGCGACACGCCCGCGTCTACAGCGTTAAGCCAGGGAATTTTTCGCTATAAGGGAACCACCGGTCGAATCAAAACCGAAACGTGTATTCGTGAAAGGAGTTCAATTAGGTATGAAAGGGTTAACTGTAATCATAGCGGCATTCATTCTGGTATTTGGCACTGTTGCTTCCCGCGGAGCGAACGTGGATAGAATTTCGGCGGCAACCGGAATTCCCGTCGCGACGCTGCAGGCAGAAAGAGCGTCGACCGGGCTTGGCTGGGGTGGGCTGGAGAAAGCGCACCTGCTCGCTAACGCCACAGGCCAAAACTTCGACAGCATCGTCACAGAGTTCAGAGGAGGTAAAGGCTGGGGCAAAATCGCGCACGACAACGGGCTGAATCTTGGCCGGCTCGTGAGCAACGCGCATCGCTCAAGCAAGGCGACCATGCATGCGAAGAACATGAGCACGGCACATGGCAAGAGCACGGCCGTCCACGGCAAGAGCGCGACGAATATGGGCAGGGGCCACACCAGTAGGATGACTACCACAAGGGGTGTCGGTCACGGCTCGAGCTTTAGATCAGGCTTCGGCGGATCTCATGGAATGGGTTCCATGGGTCACATGGGCGGATCTCATGGAATGGGCGGTATGGGCCACGGTGGTCGCGGGCGGTAAAGGGAAATCGCGTCGAAGCGTTAAAGTGACTTCGCAAAAGTTGTAGCAACCGGCCTGTGGCCGGTCAATCCGTGTGCTGCTTTTCCAAGACGGCCCATAGGGCCGTGGCTGCAGCGTGTACAGTTTTATTTAACCCGTGCTAAACCGGGAGACGGGCGTTGAACTCGAATTGACCGTGCGTATTTAAATCTCGGTCGCAGACCAGAACTTGCTGAAGGCTCTGGGCCAGCTCCGATCAATAACGCTGTCTCGAGCGGATTCGCCCATGCGTTCCCGCAGCGCGGGATCCGTCACCAGTGCTCGAATCGCGCGCGCGAAGTCTTCCACGTCGTGTGATCTGGTGATCAGACCGTTGGCCTTGTCTTCAACTAATTCCTTGGGTCCGCCGGAGTCGGAAACGACTACTGGCAGGCCGCAGGCCTGCGCTTCCAGGATGACATTTCCAAACGTGTCGGTTGTGCTCGGAAACACGAATACGTCTGCCGATGCGTAGGCCGTGGCCAATTCATTGCCGGCGAGGTAGCCGGTGAAAAACGCTTCGGGCAAAGATTTCGCGAACGCCTCGGAGTAGGGGCCATGACCGACGATGAAAAGTTGGACCGGTAACCCTTCGTCACGCAGACGGTGATAAGCGGCGGCCAGAAGATCGAGGTCTTTCTCCCGCGAAATGCGGCCCACGTAAAGGAGGCGAACCTCGCCGTTGCGGGCACCGAATTTTTCGAAGAACGCCGGTTCGCGTCGAGCGGGGTTAAACAGCTCGGTATCGAGCCCGCGCGGAAAAATTTTTAGTTTCGAAGGATCAAGCCCGTGCTTGATCCAGCTTTGCCGATACTCTTCGGAGTTGACGAACACCGTGTCGAGCTGGCCATAGAACCAGTGCATGTAACGCCACGCCATGCTTTCAAGGAAGCTGTCCTCGGTAAGAATCCGGATGTATTGGGGAAAATCGGTGTGATAAATGCCGCTCGTTTGCAGGTTGAGCATCTTGGCCGCGAGCAGTGCGGTTAATCCAACGGGTCCTGGCGTGCTGATGATAATCTCACTGAATTTCTCCCGTTGTATGTAGTCCAGCATCTGAAGGATCGGCGGGAAACTCAATTTTTGCAGTTCGTACTCCGGCAATTCAAATTCGCCGATGGGCGGGAAGTTTTTGATTGGAATGTCGCAAATTTGCAGGTTGCTGTGGGAAGTTATGACGATCAGCTCTTTTCCTGCCGCTGCGCCGGCGCCGGTCATTTTGCGGATGGTCGTGGCCACACCATTAACGTCTTCGAGCGTATCG
>QHXH01000485.1:1003-2767 GCA_003222855.1 Acidobacteriota bacterium | reverse complement strand
AGTTACAGATAACTCCTTTTAGGTTGGGGATCTTTTCCTAATTTCGGTTAAAACAAAAGTTACCTTGTCTTTTATTTAATCTCGCCGATAATGACGTCTCTGCGGCGAATCTTCAAGATGCGATCAGCCAGCGTCAGGAGCTAAATGCTTCGCCAGCCAGCGATCCTCACTTATGAATGCCGACCTCGTCAAAGCCGCTTCTGCAGTTATTTCCAATCAGCAAATTCTCGTGAACATGGTTTCGCGCCGTGTTCGACAGTTATGCCTCGGTCATCGGCCACTAGTGCAGGTTCCGTTGGGGACGGGCGCAGCCGATATTGCTCTGAGTGAGATCATCGCGCAGAAGCTCATTTTTGAATCGACCTTCGGCAGGACAGCGACACAGGCGCCGATTGTGTCGTTCCCGGGCATGATTTCCGGCAAAGAAAAAGCAGCCTAGGCAAGTAACAGCTGAAAAGCTGATCCTCCTCCGCTGAAGCTTCGGCGTGACAAGAAGCTGGAGAGCTGAAATGTGGAACTCGGGCCTTGGAAGGGTCACTCCGAATGGGAGCCACACGAGCCGACCGAAGGACCGATCGATCCGCCGCGAACGATTACACCGTAACCGCCGGAGATGACCCGGCGCAATGCTTCGCCAGTTTCGGGATCGAGTTGAAGCGGTGCGTCGTCGAACCCTTGCTTAATCTCAAAACGTCGCAGCGGTTTGGTCTCGTCGGTAGTCTCGTAAATATAGGTGGGCATAAAAGTAACCGCTAGAGGCGAGCAATTTCCGACCACAGTTTGCCCTGGTAATTACAGAGCAAGGCGCGGATCGGGAAAGCGCGATGGGTGATTCCGGCGACGTTGGCCGCGCGGGCCACATGCAGTTCGGCCAATGCGCGCTCAGTCCGCTCTTCAGTCAGACGATATTCGTGCACGACCATCGAGATAGCGTTAGCGACCTCGGCATCGCGAAGTATCTGGCGTAGTTGCGTGTCGTGCACAGGTAATTTATTCGGCAGCTTTTGCCTCTGTAAGTTGATCGCCGTTCATGCAAAGAATCGCAGGTGAAACGGTATAAAAGTCTCGCACTTTCTTTGACACCTGTCGCTTCGTCATCCTGTCCGCAGTCTCAAAACCAACGATCCGCTCAAAACAATGCTGCTTGTAGAAATGCTTTCGCAGTTCGCCTTTCGCTTCCCCCGGGCCAAAGATAAAAACCGAGTCGGCCGCGCGGACGGCGGACAAGATCTGTTCGTAGTAGTTGGCTAAATGGCCCATGTATCCGCGTTCGCGCCGATCAGAAGCCGGCATCATCTGCGTTTCAAAACGTCCATTAGCTGGTGAATCGCCTGAGCGTCGAAGCTGTTTTTCGACGTTAGACTTGATCTGCTGTGTCTTTTCTCCGGCCTGGGATAGGAAGACGATATTTGCTTCTCGGTGGTCAATCCACATTCCTACCTGTGTTTTCATTGGTTCTTTCTATTTGAGGCCAAATCGTTTTCACTCGGATGAGTAGAAGCACCGCCTTCGCTTTCCCAGTCTCGCACCGCTTCAGTATCGGTTTTCTGCTGCCGAGATTGAAGAAAAGGGCGTTCTCCCGACGCGAACCCGGGTTCCGGCGGCGGTGCGTCAATTAATGGGATAGGCAATTTGTCGGCTGCCGACTTGTCTGTCGCTGCAGCGGGATCCATCAAACGCGTATCCGGCATACAATACTATCGCATGCTTTGGTGGATTCCTCGTACGAAATCGGAAACTATCTCAACTTTCAACGCAGGCTGG
>QHXH01000485.1:0-801 GCA_003222855.1 Acidobacteriota bacterium | reverse complement strand
GCAACTTGGTAAAATAGAAAGTTTGGTATGATTAAATTATTCCTCAGTGTGACGTTTGCTACAGCCCTCATGGGTTTGGTGGCTTACGGGCAAACATCCTCGACCACGACTGCGACGGGAACGAGTGGAGCAACCGAAACCACGACCACGACGACCGAGAGTACCGGCACGGTTACCGACTTCACTCCGGGCCAGATGATGGTCCTCAGGACTGAAGCAGGCGAGCCTATGCGCTATAAGTTCGGCAAGACGGTCACCTACGTGACTGCGGATGGACGTGTTATCGATGCTTCGAAAGTGAGAAAAGATTCGAAGGTTCGCGTTCACTACATCAAAAGTGGCGACGACATGGTGGTTGACAAAGTTATTGTGACGGAGCGCGACTAAGTCCGGCACATTTGCTTGGCGTCTTTGACGTCCAAGCTTAGAAAAATCAACGCCTGGTGGCTTGAAAACTTTCTCGCCGCCAGGCGTTTTCCTTTTCAGGTTCGCTCCGAACCGACGACGTTCTTAAGCAAGGAGGGAAGAAAGACGTAAGCCCAGAGTAAGTGCGGATTTCGGAGTGCGGAATGCGAAGCGTCGAAATCAGAAATCAGAAGGAAACGGCAGCCAAGTGCAAATTGGGATTTCCTGGTGTTTAATAGGTTGAAACAGATATGAAGAGACTTCTCGTTTTGGCTGTTTGTTTGCTGACCGGGTTGATCCAGGTGGCGTGGGCACAAGAGGCCGAGAAAACGCCGTCAGCACCAAAGAAAATCAAGACCGCTCGCGTCCGCGCCTCGCCTCACCCTCAGTTAGTTG
>QHXH01000484.1:1261-3887 GCA_003222855.1 Acidobacteriota bacterium | reverse complement strand
GTTTCATCTCACGCGGCGGTCCGGGCATTAGTGCAATCGCACAACCTTCGTGCTCGAGATAGAGACCCGGCGCTGAACCATTTGGATTTGACAGCACTTCTGCGCCCGCGATCACCATTGCCTGACGTGAATTTCTTTCCGGCATGTTCGCGATACCAAAACTGCGAAAGCGTTCGCGAATCTCTGCCAGCACTTTTTCATCGAGCGACAAGCGCTTTCCCAGCGCCCGCGCGACGACTTTGCGAGTGATATCGTCTTCAGTTGGCCCGAGGCCGCCGGTCGTGATCACCACCCGCGAACGCTTCACCGCGTCCTTAACAACTTCTTCCAGGCGCGCGTCATCATCGCCGACGATCGTTTTCAGCCTCACATCGATACCGATGCGATTGAGTTGATCTGTGAGCCAAAGACTGTTTGTGTCAGTGCGCGAGGAGTTAAGAAGTTCCGAACCAATGGCGATGATTTCGGCAGTGAGCATCGACGACGATTATTACCACAGAGGGCACCGAGGAGGAAAATCGTGTCAGAACCGGGAGCGGTAGCGACCGGATCGAACATTCACCGTTGAATCAATGATCCGGTCGCTACCGCTCCCGGTTCTGTAACCGTTCTTGTTGATTCTTTCCTGCCTCGCTTATATTCATCGTTCGCCGAAAACCACCAATGAAACAATCCTATAACATCGTAGCGCTGCCCGGTGACGGTATCGGGCCGGAAGTTTTGTCCGCCGCTCTGCGCGTTTTGAATCTCGCCGGCGAACTCTTTCAGATCGATTTCAAAATCGAAGAGATCCCCTGCGGCGGTCATTACTACGCCGAGCACGAGACGGAATGGCCTGAAGGCTCTTTTGAAAAATGCGCAGCCGCTGACGCGATCATCCTTGGCGCAGTTGGTCATGAAGTCGACGGCAAAACAGTTTTCACAAAGCCGGGCAAGCCGTATCCGGAGCCACAGCTCGCCGGATTCGCGCAGGTGATCGCCAATCGGCAGAGGCTCGATCTGTATGCGAACGTGCGCCCCGTGAAACTTTATCCGGGTGTAAAGCACAAAATTCACGGCGAGCTCAGGCAAGTTTGGGACGCGGGTAAAGTCGACTACGTGGTGATTCGCGAGAATACGGAAGACGCTTACACCGGCGAGACCAATTCAATTGACGGCGGTCGAGTCACGCCGATTCGAATCACGCGCCGCGCGACTGAACGCGTGGTCCGTTACGCTTTCAAACTGGCGCAGCGGCGTAACAAGCAGTTGAAAGTTACCTGCGTCGACAAATCAAACATCATCGGAGCGCACCGCTTCTTTCGCGAAGTTTTTCGCGAAGTTGGTCAAAAGGAATTTCCCGATCTGAAACTCGACTATGCTTATGTCGATGCCTTCTGCCAGTGGCAGATTCGCAATCCCGAATGGTATGACGTCGTAGTGGGTCCAAATCTCGTGGGCGACATCGTCAGCGACAATGGCGCGACGACAGCGGGCGGACTCGGCCTCGCAGTCGGCGGCAACATCGGCGACGAGCACGCGATGTTCGAGCCGATCCATGGCAGCGCACCGAAACATGCCGGCAAAGACAAGGCGAACCCACTGGCAGCGATTCTGTCAGTACAGATGATGCTGGACTGGCTCGGCACGCGACACGATGATAAGCGTCTGCTGCGTGCCGCCGAGAAAGTTGAAGCTGCGGTTGCGGAACTTCTTAGCGAAGGTGAGACGCTGACCTACGACTTGATTGGCGAAGAGAAGGCTTCGCGATGCAGTGAAGTTGGTAAGGCGGTGGAAGAAAAGCTCCGCCGGATGGCGTGACGGCTCGGCGGAAACCCGACCGTTAGGGAGGGTGCTGAATCACCGTTCGAATAGCACCGTCCCTAACGGTCGGGTCTCGGCCCGCCTACCGTGATCGGCTCTGAATTCTCTCTTCAATCTTCGGCAGGCTGGCGATGATGGTATCGCCGACAATCTTCAAACTCTTCGCCGAAACCTTATCGAGCGTGTCTTCTTTCGTGTGCCAGTATTCAGAATCATATGCTCCGTAGGTGCTTAACTGAATGATGTCGAGCGAATCAATTCCCGCTTTCAAAAACGGACTGTGATCGTCATCGCCGACGCCCTCAGTTGTATCCACGAATTCCTTGTAGCCGAGTTGCTTCCCCGTCTGCCACACGATGTCCTGTAACCAGCTCGTTCCCAAATCGGCGCGCCCCAGACGCAAATTCTTGAACCCCATCATATCCATTAGAATCATCGCCTTCACGCGCGGTGCTTCGTTCTTTTGAACGAGCTGCGCAACGTAATGCCGGCTGCCATAGGTGTTATCAGGCAGTGGTGTTTTTGGATCAGCAGGATTCGGGTTGTGACAATCGTCCCATTCTTTACAGAAAGCTTCTTCGCCATCAAAGAACACAAATCGATAAGTCAATTTGTTCGGCTTCTTCACAGCCAGCACGCGCGCGAGTTCCATCAACGCGCCGGTTGATGAACCGGCATCGTTCGCGCCGACGAATTTGAATTCCTTAAAGAGTTTCGTGTCGTAGTGGCTGCCGATGATCACAATGTCGTTTGATTCACCCGGCAGTTCCGCAATCAGGTTCACCATTCTGCGATCGCCTACGGGCGTTGTCGCATGAAACTC
>QHXH01000484.1:0-1202 GCA_003222855.1 Acidobacteriota bacterium | reverse complement strand
CACGTACTCGAAAGCGCGATCAGCGTCAAAGTCGCTCTTTGCCGGCGCAGTCGTTACGGGCGTTGACGAATTGAGCTCCGCAGGCTTGTTCGAAGAGCTCGGACAGCCCAGCAATAGAACCAGAGAGGCGAATGCAACTGAATACGAAACTGTTTTCAATAGTTTGTTGAGCGATATTTTGATGACTGTCATCTTCATTGGTTGGCTACCCGTCAGCGGCGAGTGCTCTTTGCCGCGTGCGCGGCGAGCTCTTTGCGAGGAGCAGGCTTCGCAGAGCTCCGGCGACAAGTGGAACACACACCGATCATCCGCAGAAGATGTTCGGTCAGTTTGAATTTGTATTTCGCGGCCATCGCGTCCTGAATCGCTTCCAGCTCAGGCGAATAGAATTCAATGATCTTTCCGCACTCAGAGCAGATCATGTGATCGTGATGCTCATGTTTGTAGTTATGCTCGTAATGCGCGCGGCCATCGCCGAATCGCACCTCGCGCGCGAGACCGGCGTCGGTTAAGAGTCGCAGCGTGCGATAAACGGTTGTCTGGCCGACCGTCGGATCTTTTTCCCGCACCAGCTGATATAGATCTTCGCCCGACACGTGGCCCTCGGTATGAAGGAACACATCGAGAATCAGGTCGCGCTGCGCCGTCCGCTTCAGTCCCTGCTTCTGAATGTGTTTGAGAAAAACTTCCTGCTCTTCAGTCATCCTGTTGGCAACGGGCTCGCTCCGTTCGGAGAAGGCCACAGCATTCTAACACCTGCGTAGATGTGTCAGAAGCCCGACTTAGGCAGGGCAACGCTCGCCTGGACGCATCGCGATGAGGCAAGCCAAATCCTATTCTCCATACTTACGGTTTTTCCATGATTGCCTTCCCTATCGACGACCCCAGGCGAGCTGCGCGCCTGGGGACCCCGGTTAGTCGGGCTCCTGACACCGGCGCGCGTTGGCTTAACTTGTTGTCGCTCGCGCTCAGGCAACTGACATCGTAGAGCTAGAGTGAATACAAAAGAGCATGTTATCTTGTCTGAAATCCTGCGCCGGGGTGGCGGAATGGCAGACGCTACGGACTTAAAATCCGTTGACCGTAAGGTCGTGTGGGTTCGACTCCCACCCTCGGCACCAATCATTTCAATAACTTAGAAGGAACCAATGAGCAGAACTGAATTTTCGCAACGGAGTTTAGTCCGTTGCGATTGCATTTTC
>QHXH01000210.1:7054-18003 GCA_003222855.1 Acidobacteriota bacterium | reverse complement strand
TTGGACGGAGGAGCAGGTTCAACGAGCGATCGACTATGTCATCAACGGCCAAGGTGCGGAGCCCTTTGAATGATTGGTGAATTGCCCTCCCTTACGGTCGGGCTTCTGACACTGCAGTATCAGCGCTTCAAGGACCAAGTCATTCAACGCGAGCGTGGCGATGAAGAAGCGATGGTGATGGATGAAGATTACATTCGCGCATTGTCTTACGGAATGCCGCCGGCAGCAGGAATCGGCGTCGGCATCGATCGCTTAGCGATGCTGCTCGCGAACAAACATTCAATCCGCGACGTGATTTTATTTCCGCACATGAGACCGGAACATAAGTCAGATGATGGTGAAAAGTCGGGGCAGTAGCCCGCGCGTCAGCAAGGGCGTTCCTATCACGCCCTCCCTTATGGTCGGGCTACTGCCCGGCCCTCGCCGTGCTTTGATCGTCACTGACGGCGTACAATGCTTTCACTCAAAGAGGAGATTGACCCCAATGAACCGAAAACTGTTAGCAATTACTTTATCGCTTTTGTTCGCAGCGCTGATTTACGCGCAGGGCAACAAGTCAGTCACGATCACCGGCAATCTGATCGACAACGCTTGCGCCGAATCCGCCAAGGACCTGGAAACGCGCACGAAAAACCATTCGACAAAGTGCGCTCTAATGGATTCGTGCGAAACCAGTGGCTATGCGGTCTATGCCGATCACAAACTGTACAAGCTTGATGAGAAGGGAAACAGCAGCGCCGAAGAGGTGTTGAAGAACACCAAGACTGAGAAGGGCGTGATGGTCGCAGTCGAAGGCACCGTCGAAGGCGACACGATTCATGTGACTAAACTCACTGAAGTCACCCAGCCAATTAACTAACGTCGACGAAAAAGAGGGGCGGACATCCCGCCCCTTGATCAATCAAATATTCGTTTGCTACCGCAAGCGGTTCTGGACCAAGCACGGTCTCACGGTCGGGCTCCCGGATACTATGGCTTCACGGGCGTCTCCTGATGCGAGAACGCCTGCCACTTGCCTTTACGATTCACCCAGAGGCTGCTGGCCCAGACCGTTGGGATCGCTTGTCCGCCGCAGGTTCCGTCCGCGGAACCCTTATAGGTCAGAAATGCCGCATCGGCATTGACCATCGTCAGTTTCCAATCACTGAGGCTGAATGACTTCACTTCGCCTTGTTCGCCAACCATTACACTGTCGACCGCCAGCCACATGTTGAATGGCTTTGCGTCCTTATTCTTCCAGGCGTTCCAAAGCGCGTTCTCGTTGGCCGAAAGTTTCTTCATCAAAGCGGCCTTACTCATCCTCGGTTTTGGTTTAGCCGCCGGCGAAGGCGACGGAGTTGCATCCTGCGCGACGCAGAATGCGGCGAACACCAGAACAACCAGCGCGGCCAGGGGTAGATGTCTTTTCATTCGTAGTTCTCCTCGGGGTTGAAGTGTGCTGAGAAATCTTACAACAGAGCGAGCGGGCGAAGTTCTACTATTACGCGAGGCAGCCTGTCAACTGATTTTCGTCCGCGCAGCGGACGTTTGAAAATAGCCCAGCACTTTAGTGCGGGGATCGAGTTTAAAATGAGTTGAGCCCGCGGAGTTGCGGCGCGCTCGATTCGCCAAACTTCAAAATTGTGCCTCCGAATCCGACCGCCCAGGCATGACGGCGATCGATAATAAAGAGGCGTTGCAGTGCGTGCGACGTGTCAGTTGATTCCGGAGACCAATGAATGCCGCTGTCTCGCGTGTGCAGCATGAGCCCTCCGGCCCCGACGGCCCAGCCTTCGCTCGCATCGATGAAATCCACGTCGAGGAGGTCCGTATCGGTAGCCGACGTTTCGGCGAACCATGTGCGGCCGCCATCGTTGGTCGCGAAGATCTGGCCCGCCGCGCCTACGGCCCAACCGCGATTGCCGACAAGACTCGCAGCATTAAATCGAACGTGCGCGCCATCGCGCACGAAACTTGTTTGCCAGTTCGTGCCGCCGTCACTCGTATGAATGATCGTGCCGCCTGCGCCGACCAAACATCCATGCGCCGCGTCAGCAAACGCGCCGCCGAGCAGCAGATGCTTTGTCGCCGCCGTTTGTCGCAACCAGTGTGCGCCGCCATCGCGGGTGCCGAACACGACACCGGACTCACCAAACGCCCAGCCATGCTGAGCGTCGGCAAACACCAGCCGCACAAGACGCGCATTCATATCTGAACTGCTAAGAAAAACCGGTTGCCAATTCATGCCGCCGTCTTCGGTCTTTAAGAGATAGGAAGCCGGCTCGTTTGATTTCAATTTGAAAATGTCACGGGTCGCGACCAGCCAACCGGCTTCCGTGTCGGCGAAGTAAACGTCTTGCAATGTGTCTTTGGTGAGCGGGGAAAGCTTTTTCCAAGTCGCGCCACCGTCTGTGGTTCGAAGGAGAGTGCCGTTGCTGCCGGCGACCCATCCGCGACTCTGATCGAGGAAGTAAACCGCGCGCAGCCAGGCCATCGTTCCGGATGGTTGGCGCGTCCAGGGTGAGGCGAAGACAGTGAACAGTGAGCAGTGAGCGGTGAACAGGAGGAAAAAGAAAGTGAGCAGCAAGTGTTGAGCGGCGAAGGCGCGAAAGATCTTTACTCCCGGTCCGCCGCGTAGCGGCAAAATGTTTATAGTCCAGAGCACTTGAAATCTCGCTAAGCTCCGCAGGAGCGAAATAATTTCTGTCGCCCGTGAACGGGCTGGTCGAGAACTCTAACGATGCGTGAATCTATAAATATCCGGTGCCAAACGGCACTCAAGCCTCAAACACTGCTCACTAAAACAGTCCGCCTCTAAACAAATTCGCGAACGTGAGCACCTGGGTGAATCCCATGATCGTTTGCAGTTTCTTCAACTTGTTGCCCGGCACGATCACTTGATCGCCCGGAACGAGATAGACCGAATCAGGAGTCTGACCCTTGTACACCGCACTCAGGTTCACCGGAATCGGCTTTAATGTTCCATCCTGTTGTTTGCGCAGCACGACGATACGGCTGCGATTGCCGGTTTGCAAAACGCCGCCGGCTTCGGCTACCGCTTCGCTCACCGATAAGCGCCGGCTCATTAACTTGATTCCCGGCTGCGCGACATCGCCGACGACGCTATAGCGATACGATCCGGCCTGGTCCAAAGAAACTGAAACCTGCGGATCGATGATGAATTCGTCGTAGCGCTTTTTGATTAACTCGGCCACCTGATCCGGCGTCTTGCCATTCACAAACAGACCATCGGGAATCAGGGCGAGATAGACGCGGCCGCTCGGCGGAATCTTTATACCCTGCTTCGAGTATTTCTCCTGCTGAAACACATTCACGGAGATCACGTCCTCAGGGCCAAGGCGATAGTTCGTGAAAAAGTTGTTGTAGTACGGAACGATCGCTTCTTCCTCGGAAGCTTCGTCGGTGCGATTAGTTTTCCCGTCGGCGGTGACTTCCGGAGCCGGCTTGCGTTTGTCCTTATCAGTTTTCGTGTCCGACATTTTGTCATCAGACGTTTTCGCATCCATATCTGCGGCTGGCAATGTTCCATCGGTTGCCGTGCGCCGTTGGCGCGTCACGTTGCCTGGCGACTGTGCGAATGTGCTGATCGTGATTGTCATCGCAATCAGCAGGACAAGGGCTTGAGCTAACAGCTTTTTCATGATGTAACCTCCGAATGTGTTCGACAAAACTTTAGTTTGTCGCTTAGCTCGGAATCGAATCGTCTGCCGGATTCTCGACAAACTGAAGTCGGACATTAAGTTCCTCTGCCAGACAGAATCGTCTTGATCGTTTCGAACATGATCGTTGCGTCGAGCATCACGTTCTGGTTCTTGATATAGTACAGGTCGTATTCCAGTTTCTTCTTCGCATCTTCAATCGATGCGCCGTACGGATATTTGATCTGTGCCCAACCTGTGAGACCGGGCGCAATCAAGTGCCGTTGTTCGTAATAATCAATCTCCTGCGCGAGTTGTGCGACAAAGTGCGGCCGCTCCGGGCGCGGCCCCACGAAATTCATGTCACCGCGCAAGATGTTCCAGAACTGCGGAATCTCGTCGACCCGAATCTTGCGGATGAACTTGCCGATGCGCGTCATGCGGTCGTCACCGTTACGGGCCCAGACCGGCCCGTCTTTTTCCGCATCGACCCGCATCGAGCGAAACTTCATCAAAGTGAACGTGCGGCCGTTCCTTCCCACGCGCATTTGCTTGTAAAGTACGGGGCCGCGCGAATCGATTTTGATCAGCATCGCAGCAAGCAATGCGATCGGTAGCGAAAGAACGGCGCCCAGCAAAGCCACTAACCGGTGAATGACGATGCGCAGCACTTCGTTGGTGCGGGCGCGGCGGCCGCGGCTCGAAAAAATCAGCCACGAAGGACGAATCATGTCGAGCAACACACGCCCGGTCAGCCGCTCATAGAAAGATGCGCTCTCTTCAATCGAAACATCGCCCGACAAACTCAAGCGTAGCAACTCCTGCGTGGGAAATTGTCCGCGACGATCTCCGATCGCGACAACGATGCGATCTATCGCTTCGCGCTTAACCAGCCAAGCGAGTTCGGATGTCAGCCCGATCACTTTCGGATTGATCAAGCTCTTCCCAACCAGTTCAGGATCGTTATCAACAAAACCAACGATGCGAAAACCTGCGTCAGGACGGTGAAGCGTCTCGCGAGCGACCTCAATCGCGAAAGGGCCCGAGCCAACAATCAAAATGCGTTCGCCGAGTTCGGGATGGCCCAACACCCAATGAATTCCCATGCGCCAGCTGACCATCAGCAACAGCGCCACCGGCAATGAAATCAACGAAACACCCCGGCCGATCATCACTTGCGGCACTACATAGAACAGCAGCGCCAGAGCGATCCAGGCGAGCCCCAGCGCTTGCAGCAAACGCAAAACTAATTCGCCGCGATCGTGCATCACGACGAAGTCGTAGAGATCGAAAAGATAGAAAGAGGTCAGACAAAAGATCGTCGCCAGCGCAGCTTTGTAGAAGCCGTGACGGCGGATCAGGGCGTCTTCTGCATCGATTGCTCCCAGACGCACGTAGACCGCTACTATCAAGCCGCTGAAAAGCAGCATTGCTTCAACCAGCAGCAGGAGAATCGTGCGCGCGTTGTGACGGGATGGTTTCATTGAGTTGGCTGTGTCAGAAGCCCGACCGTTAGGGAGGGCTCGTTAAGCGAAGAAAGCCCTTGCTGACGCGCGGGCTTCTGACACGATTTCAGGAAACTCCTTCCTCCTCGATATAAATCATTCCGGGGCGATCTTCGAACGCATCTCCGGCGTCGCCAACATCCGCCGCAGACGCCGCCCGCTGATACCGCGGCTGATAGTAATAAACGGCATCGTCAGGTTTCCCCTGGGCGCGATTCAACACCACACCAAGCATACGTTCGCGGGGCAATTGCTCCAGCAGACGATCGACAACCGCATAACGCGTCACGCCCGCGCGCACCACCAGCAATGCCGCGTCCGCGCGATTGATCAGAAGGTTCGCGTCGGTGAATACGCCCAGCGGCGGCGCGTCGATGATGATGTAATCGAAAAGTTTGCGCGCTTCTTCAAGCAAGCGGCCAAAGCGGGGGCCGGACAACAACTCAGCCACATCTTCACGAGCTGCGCCTCCCGGCAACAGATGCAAGCCCGATGGTTCCAACTTCAAAATTGCCTGGGTTAGCTTTGTTTCTCCAGTCAGCACTTCCGACAACCCGACTTCAGTTTGAATGCCGAGGTATTCCGCGGCGCACGGCTGTCGCAGATCGGCGTCGATCAGTAATGCAGTCGCTCCATCCGTCTGGGCCAACAGCCACCCAAGATTAAGTGCGGTTAGAGTTTTTCCTTCGCCCTGGCCCGCGCTCGTGATTACGAATGCGCGTTTGTGTTCGCGCTCGCCTGCTTGCAACAGTTGCGTGCGGAGCGCGCGAAACTGCTCGCACGCAACCGAACGCGGATCAGTTAATGCGACCAGATGTGGTTCGACGCGCGCCGCCGAGACTTCTCGCGAAGAGAACTCGATGGCGCGCGCCGACCCAACAGCGCCCAAGGTTGCCCCAGCATCACGGGAAGCTGTTCCCGCGGGGAGTGCCGGCCCGCTGGCCGCCTCCGCCGTGTGCGCAGTGGACGCTGAATCGTAGGCCGACGGCATTCCGGTGAAAGCGTTTCGCTCCCACGGATGATCGTGTCCGTTTCCCGGCCAGCCAGGATACAAAACGTTTCCGGAATTGCCGTTCTGGCGAATTGCAGATTTCGAAGCTGTGATCCGGCGCTCAGGGGACTCAGCCCGCTTCAGCGCATCATAGACTCTGCCCATTGTTTCCTCTCCCGAGACCGGAATAACGGAAGGCCGCACCCAGTTCGTCTATGCTGGTTTCGGAATCATTTCGTGCGTGTTCGTTGAAGATGATGTCCGTTTCAGGAGCCGGCGAGATGCGCACGAACTCAGAAGGTTCGTCTGCAGGCTCGCTGTAGTTGCCGTTACCGTTGCCGCTACCTATCGACCAAAGCTCAGCACGACTGGCGGCGGGAAAGATTCGTGCCGGAGCTTCGCGCTCTTCAACTCTTGCGATGCGCGGCAGCACATCGAATGTCTCCGCGACTTCCTGAATCATCGTGCGGCTTATGATCTGTTCGCTGGCCGCAAATCCGTTCAACATCGCGTTGTCGCAGAGGTTATTAATAGCGCGCGGAATTCCGGCCGTGCAGCGGAAGATGTAATCGACCGCGCCGGGTGAAAAGATGTCCGGGTACTGGGCGCCCGCAACTTTCAAACGCGAGTTGATGTA
This sequence comes from Acidobacteriota bacterium, assembly GCA_003222855.1. Lineage (GTDB taxonomy): Bacteria > Acidobacteriota > Blastocatellia > Pyrinomonadales > Pyrinomonadaceae > UBA11740. The sequence continues at coordinate 11,232 of QHXH01000210.1, read as the reverse complement.
CTGCGCAGTCTCTTCGACATTTGGAAGTGCTTTGATCTCGCAGCGCAAGGCTACGCGCTGCTTCAACTGGCGGAGCTCGGGATAATTCAGGACATCGCGCAACTCCGGCTGGCCGGTCAGCACGATCTGCAACTGTTTCGCCGTGTCGGATTCGAAGTTGCACAGCAGTCGAATCTCTTCCAAAACCTGCGGCGAAAGTCCGTGCGCTTCATCGACAATCAGCACCGTGCGCAAGCCGCGGCTGTGACGCGAGTCGAGCACCTTACCCAATTCGAACAGTAGATCCGATTTAGTCTCCCAATTCTGAATGTCGAATAGAGTTGCCAGATGTTGATAAAATTCTGGAACCGAAAGACGTGGGTTGAAAATGTAAGCGACCATCACGGTGCGATCCAGACGTTTCATCACCCAACGCAGCATCGTGGTCTTGCCGGTGCCGACTTCTCCGGTGACGACGATTAGACCCTTGCCGCTTTCAATCCCGTAATGAAGGTTCGCCATCACTTCGGTGTGAGAAGGCGTGAAATAGATGAAGCGCGGATCAGGTGTCAGCGCGAATGGCAACTCTTTCAGTCCGTAAAATTCGATGTACATGTTCTCCTCCGTGGGTGTAGCGCAAGTTGTTAACTTGCGAAACGCAAATTGACAATTTGCGCTACTACATCAGAAACTTTTCAAACACGTGCGTTAGCCGCAGCACGAACGCGAGCGTCGGAATCGCCACGATGGCGAACGCAATCGACGCCGCCATCGCAAATACTCTGCGGCGGGGAATGGCCCGGGCCTCAGCCGGTGTCAGCAACTCGGGGATAGTCGCGAGCACCGGCAGATTCGTATAGTGCTTCGCATCTTCCACGGTTTGAATCGTGAACAAGCGGCGAACTTCAATTCCCAGAGCAAGCAACAGACCAAGCGCCAGGCCAATTCCGAAACCAACGGCTGTTAGCGCTAATCGTTTCGGCGCGACGGGACGTTCCGGCAAGTTCGCCGGGTCAATAACCTGGATGCCGCCGCCCTGCTGGTCCTTGGCAGCGTCAGCACCCATCACAACTTTCTGTTGCTGGCCCAGCAGATTGTCGTAGTTCAGCTTCTTCGTTTGATATTCGCGATCGATCGCTTCAATACCGACCTCGGCATTGGGGATGGCATTGATGCGTGCATCGAGTTCGGCAATCTGTTTGTTCGTCTCGTCGAGCAGTTTTTGTTGACGCTCATTATCACTGTCCATCATCGCGATTTGCGTCTTCAGGCTGAGAATCCGCGGGTCGCTTAGTTGTATCAGCTTCTTTTTTCGCTCTTCTATCTTGTCCTTCCAATCGTTAATCATCTGGTCCTGCTGGGCCTTGATGTCTTCGATCTGTTTTCGCTTGGCCACCACGTCAGGGTTCTTCTCTCGCAAAGTCGTCAGCAGATTTTGCAGCTCACCCTCATACTCAGAGCGGCGGCGAACTAATTCGGCCCAGGCTAAAGTAGTCTTGGGATCGGTTGTGTTCTCAGCGCTGAGCACGATTTCCTGATCGTAGCTCTTGGTGATGTCTGCAAGCTGACTGCGATACGCGGCGCCCAGGTCTCGCGAGCGCCCGAGTTCGCCAATTAAAGCCTTCTGCCCTTCGTGCAGTGCCGTCAGCCGGCCCACCAGCGCCTGGGACTGCGACGGCAGGTTGTTCATGTTCTGTTGCAGGTAAGTCAGCCGCCGAGTATCGATCGAGTCGAGCTCCTCTTTCGCCTGGCGCACCTGCTCTTCAATGAATTGTTTAGCTGAAGTACCGGCGTTGACTGTGCCTTTGGTCTGCTCGTCGATGTATTTGCCCGCGAGTTCGGCGGCGACAGCCTGCGTCGATTTCGGATCGCGGCCGCGATAAGTGATGTTGAAGCCGTTCGTAATTTCGTGGTTACTTGTGTTGACCTCGACTTTGATCTGTTTGCGCATTGAATCGATCAGCAACTCCATTGGCTCGCCGCGCAGGCGTTCGTCTTTGTACAGGTCGTATTTCTCCATCAACGGCTGCAGTGAACTGCGGCTGGTGACGACCTGCGAGATGCTCGTTAGTTCACGCGTCAGCGTTTCTTCAGTGATGGTCGGCACGACCGTGTTTGGCAGCGTCGAGGTGGTCACGACAATCAGCGTCGTTGATTCGTAAATGTCCGGCAGCCGATAAACGACGTAAGCGATCGCTAGTCCTACTGCAATTGTCGGCAGGAGGATGATCCACTTGCGGCGGCGACCGATGTCGAAATACTCGCCGATTTTGCGTGGTCGAAATTCAACACTCATTTCAGTTGCTCCTTAATCAGCCACAGATAGACACGGATTTTCACTGATAAGAAAAAGCGTTTCCGATCTGTGTGAATCTGCGTTCATCTGTGGCTTGATTCTTTAAAGTGTCGCCAGCGTTTTGCGAGCTTCTGCGGCTTCCGGGAAACTCGTCTTCTCGCTCAAACGCAAAGCAGTTTCGATCTCTTTGCGCGCGCCGGCCTTGTCGCCTTTGGCGGCAAGAGCGACGCCCAGATGGAAGTAGTAAGTCGGAGTCGGCAAGCTGTTGCTGCGACGCGCGGCTTCTTCATCGACGGTGACGGCCTTCTTTAATTGTTCAGCAGCGGCGCCGTACAAACCTTTCTTGTAGTAAACCCAGCCGAGCGTGTCTGAGAAACTTGGCACGCCGGGATTTGCTTGCACCGCGGTCTGGGCCAGGCGCACGGCTTCATCCATGTTGCCTTTGCCGTACTCGGCATAGAGCCAGGCCAAATTGTTCGCAGCAAACACCGAGTTTTCATCTCTCGCCAGCGCTTTGCGATAGTTATCGACCGCAGCGTCAATGTTTTGCCGATTCATTTCGAGCATGCCGATCAGCGTGTAAGCCGAAGCATTATCGGGACGCTTCTCTACGATCTTGTTGTATTCAGCAATCGCCCGTTCCTGCTGATTCGTGTTAACGAATAGAGCGCCCAACGCGGAGTAAGCGGCCAGGTAGTTTGAATCGATTTCCAGCGCGCGCCGAAATTCACCTTCAGCGCCCGCCGCATTCTTTTCGAAGCCGTAGATTTGGCCCTTCAGAAAATGAAGGCTGGCATTGTTCGGTTGTGAGGCGATCGATTGATCGATGCGTGCGTGCGCCTGCGCAGTTTGATTGTGTGACGCGTAGATGTTGATGAGTCCGCGCAGAGAATTGAAATTCGCGTTATCAATCATCAAGGCGTTGTTGTAGAAACCGACAGCTTCGTCGGCTTTGTTTTCCGCCAACGACACCGCCGCGAGATTCACATAAATATCAGTGCTGTTCGGCGAGGCGTCATGCGCCATCATGAAATCCTGACGCGCAGTTTTGGTGTCGCGCATTTGCAACGCAGCCGAACCATGCGCCACCAATGCGTTCGCGCGCAGGTCAGCCAGCATCTGCGGCGAAGTATCGCGATCCGGCGAAGTCTTCGTGATTCGATCCAATAGCTGCGAAGAGCCTTGCAAAGCGGACTTCGCATCGCCGCTCGCCAGGTTGATCTGCACCTGCATCAATTTGCCCGGCAGGTACTCGGGATAGTTGCGCTCGAGTTCGCCCGCGAAGACGCGCGCTTGATCGATTTGGCCGGCGCGGAAGTTCGCTTCCGCCATGAAGAAGAGAGCGGGACGTGAATTTGGTTCCTGTTTCAGCACTTCCTGCAAATCAGCAATTGCCGCTTTCAAGTCGTTTTGGTCTCTGCCCTGCATTTCAATGCGCGCGCGGAGAATCATCGCCTGACGGTCCTTCGCATCTTTCTTCAGGATGCCGTCGACTTCGGCTTTTGCGTTCGCAATGTCTCCGTGATTCAGCATCAGTTCCGCCAAACGATAATGGCCTTGCGTGTAGTCAGGGGACTTCGTAATCACTTCCTGGTAGATTGCGATGGCTTCATCCAGCCGGCCGGTGGCGCCATAGAAGTCGCCCAACACCGAACGGCCTTCCGGTTTGTCTTTATCCAATTCGGCGAGCGCTTTGTAAGCCTCTTCAGCTTTCGCTAACCGTTTATTGATCAGATAAAAACTCGCGAGCACGAAGCGCGCCTCGCGATTGCCCGGGTCGACCTGGACCGCCTGTTGAAATTCGCTTTCGGCGGCGTCAGCTCGGTTGGTCTGGACCAGGTACTTGCCGTACTCGTAATGCGCCAGCGCCGACGATTTGTTGATTCCGATCGCGCGCTGGAAT
>QHXH01000210.1:2778-6970 GCA_003222855.1 Acidobacteriota bacterium | reverse complement strand
GCAAATAGTACCGAGCCCATCAGGATGTGACCCTCGATGTGGTTGGGATCTCTTTGCAGTACCTCTTTCGCGAGACGTTCGGCTTCCGACACCGCCGCCGCGGATTGCTTGCCGCCCATCAGGTAGTAATTGCCGAGCTTCAACCGTACGTCGAGATTGTTGGCGTCCAACTCCGCAGTCTGCTTCATCTCTTCGAACGCTTCCTGGTAACGCTGGAGGCCTTCGTAGGCGTTCGCCAATCCCCAATGGGCATCGGCGAGCTTCTCGTCGATTTGCAGAGCGCTGCGAAACTCGAGCGCTGCTTCCTGAAACTTTTTGTCTTTCAGCAGCGCTTGTCCGCTGGCAACGTGTTGGGCTTTGGCTTTTTCGGGGGTCGTGCACGCGCCGATGAACAGCGCGGCGACGATCGGAATGATAAGCAGAAAAAGGGTAGAGAACTTTCGGCGGCACTCGTGATTTTTCATTACTACTCTCCATGAGCGTGTTGTAGCGCAAGCTGTCAGCTTGCGTTTGCGCAAATTAACAATTTGCGCCACCCGCTCGGGTTGGGTCGCTTCAGCGGTTATCTTCGGCGGCGGGCAAAGCCTTTCGAAGGCCGTTTTGGGCGAGTTTGAATAAGGTGTCAAAAAACGTCACTCGCGCGCACTCGCGAGTCAGAGAGAAGAAAGGCCTAATCGAGGATTTTTCCCAGGAATTGTTCGGAGTTCCGCCTTTAGGCGGCCGCCTGAAGGCAGGACTCCCAACTTCAGTTAGGAACAAACATAGGGAGTTCATTAGCAGCTTGTGAAGCAAGCTCAACGGCGGACTTCTCGGCTTGCGCCGGTGAATCATTCAATTGTGTCATCACGCGAACCAATGCGCCGTCGGACCGGCGTCGTCGTACACTGTCCATGACGGTGTAAATCTTGGCCCAATACTCGCTCGCCACGGCCTTACCGCGGCCCTGGTACCAATAGATGATCAGAGCCCGTTGATTGCCGTTTTGAATCACGTAACGATTGGCTTCAAAGGCTGGACCAGCAGCGGGCGTAATTGTAATTCTTCCTCCGTCGCTCATGACCCAGCCCGCGCCCGGCAGACAATTCAGCGGGCTGTGATAGGTCGCGCCGTTTCGTTGCGTTGCATAGTAACCAACATACAGCGACGCAATCCGGCCATTCGATTCAAAGTTACGCGAGACATAATCATCGGCTCGTAAGACACTTTGCGTTTCATCATCAAAACGCACGTCGTCGCCCTGCTGACGCCATGAACCAACTTGCTGGGGGAATTCCTTTAGCGGCTTGCGTGAAACTCTTGCTTCGCCGGCGCGCTCCCAGGCGTTGATAATGCCGCCGCTCAGGATTAGCACCGCGAGCAAGGCCCAGAATCTAATTGAGTTTTCTCGAGCTTTTATCATCACAAAGAATCAGACAGGATTCACAAGCTTTACAGGATTGGCAGAACGGCTTGTAATTTGGTCTGTCTTGTCAATCCTGCCAGTCGTCTTTCTTAATCGCGCGATTCGATCCAAAACCCATCCTGTCCCCAGCAGCAGGAAGGCAGCCGCGACGTAAATCACCCATCCCGAAAAAGTATGAAAGAAACCGTCGGCGACGCGCGTGCCGTAGTAATGCGCCAGCACCCCCGTGCCGCTGACGCGCAAAGCATTCGTGAGAATCGCGATTGGCACTGCCGCAATCACGAGAATCAGCGCACGCCAGAAGGCGAAATGTCCGACAAACTTCAGTTTGTCGCGAGCCATTTTAGGATCGGCGGTCGCGGACGACGACAAACTGAAGTTTATCGAACCCTGCGTCGGGCGCGTGAAGTACGCGTAAATCACTGCCAGCGTCACCAGCGTCATCAGCGAGCGAATGCCGCTGCAGGCTTCCACGACGGCCAATTTCTTGGGTTCGCTCGCACCGAGCGGCATCAGTTCGATCACGTTGCCCTGGCGTAAAACCGGAATGCTAAAGAATGACATTGCCGCAACGGCGCAACGCGAGGCGAAGAGCTGCAAAGGGAACGCGATTCGGTTAAAAATGATCTGCGGTATCGGAATCGAAAGCACGAGCAGGACCAGTGGCACCGCGACTACCCGTACAAGGCGTACACCAAAGCAATAGACGACGATACTGGCGAGCATCAGCACCAGAGATACTCTTTGCACGAACAGTTCAGCGCCTGCCGTGCCCGCCCATAACGCGCACAACGCCGCACCGATTCCAATAGCACCCAGCCACGTTGACGGCGCGTTCCTGGAATCAAAGAAGCTCTTCCGCTCCTGCCAAAGAATGAATGCAATAACGAATGGAATCAGGATGCCATGTGAGTAGTTTTCATCGTGCCACCAGTCGTTGGCCAACTTCACGATGACGGTGAAATAAAGAAACGCCACCGCGATGGCGATGGCTAAAGGTTTGTAGAATTTGCGGGGAATGGCGACACTCATGCGCTTCGTCGTGCTTCGTTCTTCGAGGGGCAATCTCTGCAAACGAGCTTTCTTTGCTGCGGGCCGGGAAATAAGGACCGCAAGTCGAAGGAAACGAAAGTTCCTGCGGCCACAATGTCCGGGCCTGCCGGTAAGAAGAAAGTGCGAATGGATTCAGACTTCCGCAGAGATTTTAGCGCGGGCGATACAACCTCCACACGAGGTATCGGCCCGACGACCGAAAAACCATGTCGTATTCTTTGCCGCCGACTTGAGCGATGTTTCTGACATTGTCGGTTGCATCGCCGAATGATGCGCCAAAAATGTCGTCTCCCATTTTGAGAAAGGCTCGGTCGCCCGTGATGACGTAGGCGTAGCCAAAAGCATGGTGAACGGTTGAGTTGAGCTGACGCACCTGACTAATCATTCCGGGATCGCCTTTGGCCGCTCGCTCTCCGTTTCCATGCTCGTACGCTCGCGGATTGGCCGAAGTACCGCCGCCCCAGTAATACCAAAAGCCCCGCCACCGAAACATCGGCATGTCCTTGACGATTTCAGAACCGCGATACGCATCGCGATACAGATGTTGACACGAGCGCACGATCTGTTCGCGTAGATTTGCCTGCACTCTCGGACTTGTCGTTAGCTGATGAAGCAGAATTAAGCTTTCGAGATATAGGCCAATCATGAATGGCTGCTCGGTGTTGACGACCTGTTCGCTTTCGACATCCCAGCGCCACGATCCATCCGGTCGTTGCAACCGTCCAAAAAAATTCACGCCGATGTCTTCCGCGTCTGCTAACAGCACTGCGCGTTTTTGCGCTCCATCAGTTGCTGAGCCGGTTGGCGACAAATAGGTGCCGTTTGCGTAAAGTGGATACCGATCAGGCAGCACTCGCGCCAGCATCACTGCATAAAGCTGCGCATAGCCGTCTTCTCGAATGTCGTAGTACAGAGTCAGATTGTTTCGTCGCAACTTGAGCCACGTATCGAACGTTGCACGCACTTCCCGATAAAGGTAATCCCAGTACTCCGGCTTTCCATCGAGCGCGCGCAACATTAAACCTGCGAATGCCTGCTCGCGCGGCGGCAAATGATTCGAACCCTGAACCACCGTCCCATGGTCGATGTACTGCGATGCCCATAATGCGTCCGCCATTTTGCGTGCATAGCTCAGAAAAGCAGGATCGCCCGTGCGGTAGTAGTTGATGTACTCGACAAGCGCCGTATCGTAGTAAGCCGAGCGTAGGTAGTGATCATAATTCCAAGTCTGCTGCGTCGAATCGTAATGATAGGTGTCGGCAACCGCATTAGTGACTGGCGCGAACTTCCAAGTCGCGGTCAGCGTTAACTGCGTGTCCGACTGAACTGATTCGACTTTCGCTTCGCGATAAGTTGCACGGTCGTTAATTCGTAACCATCCGTTGTAGAACAGAGACGAGTCTGTGAGATCGATTTCCGATCGAAATCTGGTTCCTTTTCCGTTTACCGTTCGGGAGTTCGCCGTCACGCTTACCGTTCCGGTCAAAACTCGCGGCGCGATATTCGGCGATTCCCTCCCGACAACATGCCCATAGCGCACCTGGGTCGTATCAAACGACGGAAAAGGATTCAATCGACTATTGACTTTCAGTTGTGGACCGCAGATGAAGGCGACCTTCGAGTTTGGATATTCAACGAGCTCATTCTTCAGTTCAACCGGCTCAATCAAAGATGCGGGTGCATCCGTCGAAGCTTGCGAGTTTGATCCTTTACTTCCCGCAACCGTGCGCGGACGAC
>QHXH01000210.1:0-2555 GCA_003222855.1 Acidobacteriota bacterium | reverse complement strand
GCCGGCGAAGAATCTTTTGAACTTCTGTCGGCTGACACGGTCGCGTGAATTCTACGTCGATGAGTCGTCGCGCGTCGAAGTTTCACTTGTAACTTTTGATCGAGCGACTGGCGCGAATAGCGCAAAGCCGAACGCGTTCATGCAGGCATTTCGTGACGAAGGAATCACCGTCGATGTGATTCCCGAGCGCTTTCGTTTTGATCCGTTGGTGATTACAAAGTTACGCGAAATCGCCGCACGACGCGCGCCCGACCTCATCCAAACGCACATGATCAAATCGCATTTTCTGATCAAGCTGTCGGGGCTCGGAAAGAAATATCCATGGATCGCCTATCATCACGGCTACACGACTACAGATCTGAAGATGCAGATCTACAATCAACTGAATCGGTGGTCGCTGCCCTCTGCAACGCGCGTGATTACTGTCTGCGATCAGTTTGCAAAGCATTTGATCAAAACGGGCGTACCAACGGATCGCATCAGCGTGAGGCATAATTCAGTTGTCGCGCCGCGTAAAGTAAGCGATAAGGAACAACAAACTCTGCGACAGAAATTAGCGATTGACGATGGCGATCGCATGATCGTGACAATCGGCCGGCTGTCGCGCGAGAAGGGCCACGTGGACCTTATTCGATCGTTAGTTGCTTTGCGCGAATTAAATCCGAAATCAAAATTCAAGTTGCTTATCGTCGGCGACGGCCCTGAACGCGAATCTTTGATCCGCGCGATTGCCGAACAAAGTCTGAGCACCCAGGTAGTTTTCGTTGGCCAAGTTGAGGATGTTGCGCCGTACTACGCACTTGCCGACGCCTTAGCGTTGCCATCGCACAGCGAAGGCTCGCCGAACGTGCTACTTGAAGCCATGGCTGCCGGAGTTCCGATTGTCGCGACCACCATAGGCGGCGTGCCGGAGATTGCTACGACAGGAGAGAGTGCGTTGTTGGTTCCGCCGCGTGATCCTCAAGCGTTCGGAAACGCTTTACATCGGTTGTTGACGAACAAAGATCTTGCGAAGAGTCTCGGCGCGAAAGCCAGAACACGTGCAAATGATTTTTCTCCCGAATCACACGCTCGCTCGCTCATCAACATTTACGAAGGACTGTTTACGATTCCCGCTCCGCTGTCGCAACCGGAATTAATCTCTGTATAAGCCATGCGCGTCTCTGTAATCATTCCACTCTTCAACAAAGCGCCCTTCGTCGAACGCGCGCTCGCGTCCGTAGCCGCCCAAACTTTCACCGATTTTGAAGTGATCGTCATTAATGACGGCTCGACCGACGAAGGCCCAAAGATTGTTAAAATGTTTGCCGATGCCCGCGTTCAAATTGTCGAACAGGACAACCTCGGTCCCGGCGCCGCGCGCAATCGCGGTATTGCTGAAGCACACGGCGAGTTCGTAGCGTTTCTCGATGCTGACGATGAATGGCTGCCTGAATACTTGTCTGAGAGTGTTCGCTTGCTGGATGAAAACAAGCAGGTGGCAACCGCGACCTCAGGCTATTTCCAGTTTCCTTCTGGCACTTCCAGCGAAGGAGATTGGCGCGAACGCAGATTGTCGGATGGTGTCATTCGAGTTGAGTCCGAAACCGATCCCATGTATGTCGTTTCATTGCTTGCCTACATGTCGCCGTGCACAACCGTGGCGCGCGCCGATATCGTCCGCAAGTGGGGCGGTTTTTATGCAGTAGATCACTGCCCATACGCCGAGGATGCTCACCTTTGGCTGAAGATGTTGATGAATGAATCGGTAATAATCAATCTTAAGCCGCTCGCGCGAATCCATTTCGAAGCATCAAGCGCCACGCAGACTCGCCGCGCTATTCGACCGATCGAACCATTCCTCATTCATCCGGAAGAGATCGAAGCCAATTGCCCGCCTTACCTGCATAATCTTCTTGCGCGCGTGCTCACGATTCGCGCGCTCAAGACTGCTTCGATGTTGGGTTATTGGGGGAAGTGTAGAGAGGCGCGCGATCTTGTGAAGCGATTCCCGCTCGCAGGCTCTTGGCGACTGCCGTATTACACTTCATCTCTCGTCTGCCGCACTGCACTCGGTTCAGCGATTGGCAAATTCCATCGAACGATAAGCGTAGGATAGTCAGTCGGTACTGGATGCACGCCGGCGCGGAATCGCGACCGAGACTCCCGTCAGCCAGCTTTCGAATTCAATTGATGAGAGAGCGGAAACGTCAACCAGCCGGGGCAGTAACAGAGCGTTAGACTCGCGCGAAGCCAAACCAAATTCGCAGGTCGTCGCGGACCTGATTCCGGCTTCTTCAAGCCACGGGAGAAATTTCGGATCGTAAACGCCGCTTGGATAACAGAAGTGTGACGCTGATTTCCCGGTCATTTCTTGAATGCTGTTTCGATTGTCCTGGATTTCCCGTAAGAACAGCTCTCGATTTTCCGGTGTGCGATGACGATGCGTGTGCAGTTGCACATCGACGCCGTCGGCCGCGAGTTCTTTTACTTCGTCGGGTCTGAGCAGTTGCAGAGTTCTCGTGGAAAGCAACGCGTCGTAGTCAACATCAAGTTTTCGCGCGAGCGTCGCGAGC
>QHXH01000483.1 GCA_003222855.1 Acidobacteriota bacterium | reverse complement strand
TCGGAAAAGACGCGATAATCCAATGGCCAGCTGGCGTAAATACACAGCTCTATTGGCACACCACACCACCATCCTACAAGCCGCTCGAAACGATTCCTGAGAATCGTGTCTATGTGTCGTCCGAGAGGGCGGACACGTTCATTCGTAGCTTCCTTTCCTTTTCGCAGGGCGAGATTGTCTCTGACGATGAGCGCGCACCGGGTATTGAGATTGGCCGACCGCGAGACACTTATCGGAGGGTTCGTATCTCCTCGAATTTTGGAAAGCTAACAGTCCTCGTGACAGATGGTCAGCTTCCGTACCCATATGGACGTGAGCTCACCGGATATGAGGTGACAAGCCTGGCGGATACGCTCGCAAAAGCGAAAGGTGCCGGCGCAACAATTCTGGTTGGTCCATATCAAGCCGATCAGCGGCAAGCCAGCTTCGTGCAATTCCCGGGAGGTTATATCGCCGAGATCCACTCAACGATTAAGAAGTAATGTCAATTGAGAAACGGTGGGCAGGGCTTTGCCTCAACGTTCTTTGCTAATACCGAGCGGAAGCCCGGTGAAGGGGGCACTCCGTAGGAGCGCAATGTTTATAGATGCAACACCGGAACCAGGCGCGCTCCGTAGGTGCGCCATGTTCTGCTGTGACACGAGACCGAAACATGGCACCCCGATGGGGTGCAATCGGCAAACAGCTTCTTCGTCTATAAACATTGAACTCCTAACGGAGTTCGAAAATAGAAAATGTCCAGACTCGAGGAACCGGGCTGAAGCCCGGTGAGAATGAGATTAAGACTTTTGAGGCAACGCCAGCCGGCAGAGGAAACATGTTTCAGCGACTCCTTATAGTTTTGGCACTGGTTCTCTTTGTTGGGGTAACGGCCGCGCGAGCGCAGTCAGACGAGGAGGCCGAGCCGAAGGCTCCGGATCGCAGCTACAAGTTACTGCGGGAAGATGAGGACTGGGGCTTTCTGCGCGACCCGCGTCTCAGGCGCGACACTTGGGACAAAATCAAATACATTCGGCTCCGCTAAAACTCCGATGATTTGTACATGTCGATCGGCGGAGAAGCCCGCGAGGTCTGGGAGCAGATCGGAAACAACAACTGGGGACAGCAGCCCTTCATGAACGGATACCTCAATCAGAGGTACATGCTCTCGTTGGACCTTCACCTCGGCAAACGCGTTCGCACCTTCTTTGAGCTCAAGAGTGGGCTGAACTCCTTCCGTCAGGGCGGTCCACGTCCCATAGACGAAAAGAAACTAGATTTTCAGGCGGCGTTTCTGGAATTGAGTACCGCCGGAACCCGTAACTGGATCAAAATTCGGGCGGGCAGACAGCAGCTGGAATATGGCTCCGGCCGATTGGTGGACGTCCGTGAAGGCCCAAATGTTCGGCTCAGCTTTGATGGCTTCAAGGTGATGGCCAAAATCAACTCGTGGCGCATTGACGGATTCGCAATGCGGCCCGATGTGGCGAGATCGGCTTTTGGGGTGTCTACGCGACGCGTCCACTTTCTAAGACTATGTCGCTGGATGCCTACTACCTCGGCCTGAATCGCAAGCATGCAATTTTTCAGCGAGGCACGGCCCAGGAAGTACGCCACAGCGTAGGCGCAAGAGTTTCGCGGCCTATAGCGACCGAACGGCCAGGGTGGGACTTTGACTACGAGGCACTCTGGCAATTCGGTTCATTTGGCTCGGCAAACATCCGTGCCTGGACCATGGCGTCTGAGAATGGCTATCGGCTTACGTCCGTAGCGCTGAAACCTCGCTTCAGCGCGAAGGTCGATGTTTCCAGCGGCGATCACCCGAAATCGAATCCGAACACACTAGGAACATTCAATCCACTCTTTCCGAAAGGGAACTACTTCGGCGTCTTAGCCACTACTGGACCAGGCGCCGTCAACTTCATCGATTTCCATCCGAAGGTTGACCTTACATTCCCGCATAGCATTACTGCTTCCTTCGATTGGATTGTTCAATGGCGGCAAAGCCTGCAGGACGGAGTTTACTCCGTACCAGGCTCCTTAATTAGAGCCGCAGACGGTAGTCGCGAAAGGTTTGTTGGACACAGGCCTGGCATGGAAGTGCGATGGCAGGTCAACCCTCACCTTTGGTTTCAGGGCGATTACGGAATTTTTTATGCAGGTCGTTTTCTTAAGGACACGCAACCGGGTCGCAACCTCAATTACTGGGCACTCTGGGCCGGTTACAAATTCTAGACATCTACGGCGCGACCATTGAGCTGGTCTCAGACGGCGATGATTCGACGCGAATTCAACTTAGAACTGCAACAGAACGTTGTTGTCGCTTGGCCGCATAGCGGCGAGATATTTATGGCACCTGCGGTCCTTTCTTTTGCTCAGAAGCTCCGTCGGAGCGCAATTGCTTCTCTCTGCTTCGGCAATCTTCCGCTGCCGGGTTTCGCTCCTAAAGGAGCGAGATCTTTGGGTGTGCGCTCGTGGCTATAAACATCTCGCTCCGCTGGAGCGAAAACGAATTCAACTGTTGCACTTCAAACTTGAATTCACCCGATGTAATTATGTTTTAAGACTCGTGTAATGCTGCCGATAGGAACCATGTCCGCCGCTCAGACTCATCAATCCAGTTCTCGATCAAGCTCGCCGTGGCTACATCGTCGTTTCCGCTCGCTACCTCATGCGTTAGACGTAAGAACCCGGTTAGTTGTCGATTATCGGAACGCAGCTCGGCGAGCATGTCCGTTGCGCTGAGGCTTGCAGCATTATTGTCTCGCAGGCGTTGATGGCGGCTGATGTCGCTTATGGAACGGAGTGTGTTGCCGCCGATTTTTCGGGTTCGTTCGGCAATGTCGTCGCTCATCGCAAAAATTTGCGCCGCTTGTTCATCAAGGAGTAGATGATAGTCTCGGAAGTGTCGGCCACTAATGTGCCAGTGAAAGCTTTTGGTCTTTAAGTACAGTGCAAAGATGTCGGCAAGCAGCAGGTTCAACGATTCCGCTATCTGCGCTACTCCCTCTGGTTTAAGATCGGTTGGAACTAAGAGATTGCCCTTCATATTTTCGCTTAGTTGAGTTACGGTCTGCATTAAGTGTCTTCCCCTCAAATCCAACATCATTCTTCATTTCCTCCAGTGTATCAGCAGAGGTTACCATCGCGACACATCCTTAACCTTCCTTGTGCTTGCCGCAATTTGCAGATTTTTGCTGAGACGTTCAGGACGTTACGAAAAAACGAACTCCCCTAGCCCTCACTGAAGCATCGCCATGGCTCCAGTGCTCTTCCGACCGCTCTCGCTACGCTGATGACCGTAGGGACCACCAGGTTTTCGATTTCCAGTTGTTGTTCGTGAGTCAGATTGCCCAAACGCCGTCTCTACCGCGTCATCTCAGCGCGCCCAATATTCTGCGCTCGGCGAAACGCCGCGTCTCTTCGATCGGAACTGACGGGCCCTGAGATGGCCGGATGGGCCGATGATCACTCGAGGCATGTGACTGTTTCATTTACCACAGTAATTCTCCAAGGGCATGACGAATCCAAGCTACTAACGTCAACCAGAACGTTGGCGGCGGCACACGGTATACGCAGTTATTGATTTGACACTGTGTCATGTTCGAGTCCGATCAGTTGAAGATGGACACCGTTTCCGACCTAACAGGAATTGATGATGCTTCTGAAATCAGCCGCACCGCGCTGTCAATGCTCTCTGGATGAGTCTGGGGAATTTCATGACCGGTGTCTTTGATCTCGATCAGCCGCGACTGTGGGATGGCGGCGTGAAGCTGGTGCGCGTTTTGGTTTGGTGACACGATCTGATCTTTGTCGCCGGTTACGATCACAACTGGAACGTTGATCTCGGAATAGTATTGGCTGATCTTTTTCAGGCTCTGGTTTAGACTAGATTCGTCTTCGAGATATGCTTTGAGTTGTTTCCGGCCGAGCCACAAAGAATCGGCCATCCTGAGATAGCTCTCCGGCAGGGCCTCGGGATAAAAGGCCCGCGCAAGATCTCTTCTGAGGAAGCGATGCCCGATGAACGCCTTACCGATAAAGAGACCCATCTCACCGATGACAGGCATGCTTACGGTCGCGCGCGACAATCCGTTGACTCCTTCGTCGGGATAAGCAGCCNNNGGGTACTTCAAGGTATAGCCAGCGCAAGTGATGCGCCCCAGGAGTGTCCCACCACAATCGGCTGCACGATGCCAAGACTTGAGATCGTCTGATGCAACAGTTCGGCTTGGAATTCGAGCGTCGCGGTCTTTCCCGCAGGCCGGTCGCTGCTTCCGTGGCCGGGTCTATCGACTGCTACCACGCGGTATGCGGCAGTCAACAGAGGCAGGGCTTTGAATTCGAAGTCTTCGACGCTCCCGGCATTGCCGTGAATCATCAACACCGTCGGCCCCCTCCCGGTGTCAATGTAGTGCACGCGCAGACCCTCAACGATAGCAAAATGGTCTTCAACCCGTGGACTATGGAAAGCTGAATCTTTGGCAGCGTGCTTAGTTTGCGGCGTCGCGGATGCCGAACCGCACGCGAATGACATAAGAATGAGAAAGCTCAGAACGACCATGGCCGCGGATTGACCCAGTGTGACGATGTTTTTGTCCCATCGCCTAATTTGCTGAAGACAATTTTCGGCCTGACTGCGGCGACGTTCACGAGCCGCTGTGATCCAACTCTTAACGA
>QHXH01000209.1 GCA_003222855.1 Acidobacteriota bacterium | reverse complement strand
GTGAGCCGAGCAGGACTCGAACCAGCGACCCACTGGTTAAAAGCCAGTTGCTCTACCAACTGAGCTATCGACCCACTCTGTTTTCAGGAGTTTAAGGTTTCAAGTTTAAGGTTTCGAGTTAGTACGCTTGTACTTGGAACTTTGTGCTTGGTACTTTGAAAGAAACTGAATCCAGAGCTTCGAGCTTAGAAAAACCGTTCCGTCTTTTTCAACGCGCCCCCTGCTTACGCGCGGGCTTCTCACACGAGTCATCCTCGCAGCCATTTCGCCAGCGCTGACTCGCGCACGATGATCGTTTGTGAACGTTCGGGCCCGGTTGATACCAGGCCAATCTCAACGCCAATATGATTCGAAAGGAAGTTGACGTACTCGCGCGCGGCGCGCGGCAATTCGCTCAAATCAGTCATTCCCAGCGTCGACGATTTCCAGCCCGGCAGCGTTTCGTAAACGGGCTCGACACGACGGAGATCCTGAGATACGGCGGGCAGGGAATCGCACTTCTTTCCATCCAGGTTGTAGCCCACACACACTTTGATTTCATCGAGCGTGTCGAGCACGTCCAGCTTGGTAAGCGCCACGGAAGTGAAGCCGTTGATCTCTGCCGCATATCGGGTGGCAAAAGCATCGAACCACCCGCAACGTCGCGGACGCCCGGTCGAAGCGCCATACTCACGCCCCCGTTCGCGAATCAACTGGCCCAGTTCAGCTTCGCTCTCGAGCATCTCAGTCGGAAATGGGCCTTCGCCAACTCGCGTCGTATACGTGCGCACGATGCCGAGCACCCCGGCGAGATGTTTTGGGGCCAGGCCGGTGCCCACCAGCGCGCCACCTATGACCGTGCTCGAAGAAGTAACGAACGGATACGTTCCATGATCCACGTCGAGCAGAGTGGCCTGCGCACCTTCGAGCAGAATTGATTCTCCACGAGCCGCGGCCTGATTGAGAAAGTGACTCGTATCGCAGATAAATGGCGCCAGCCGTTCGACGATGGCCGAGGTCTCTTCGATGATGGGACTGGCTTCGAGCCGCTGTCCGCCGTACGCCTCGATGATTCGATTGGCATCTTCGAGATTACGTTCGATGCGCGAACGCAAAACTTCGGGGACGAGAGCATCCGCGAAGCGAATGCCCCGGCGGCCGGCTTTGTCCTCGTACGCCGGACCGATACCGCGCAGGGTGGTTCCGACTCTCTCATTTCCCAGACGCTCTTCACTCGTGTGATCCAGCGCGCGGTGATAGGGCAGGATCAAGTGCGCGCGAGAACTTACTTTCACGCGCTCGGGTGTAATCGTAATGCCCTGGCCCATCAAGCGATCGGCTTCTTCGAAAAATGCTTTGGGATCGATCACCATGCCGTTGCCCAGCACGCATGTCTTTCCCTGGTGGACCACACCGGAAGGTAACAGGTGAAGCACGAATGATTGATTCCCGATCTGAACCGAGTGTCCCGCGTTATGGCCACCCTGATAACGGACGACGACGTCGAACCGCTCGGCGAGCAGATCGACAATCTTGCCTTTACCTTCGTCGCCCCACTGGGCGCCGATGACAGCGATAACCATAAGCAGCGGTCAGAGATCAGAGGTCAGAAGAGTTTGGAGTTCCGCCTTTGGCGGGAAGGCCATCGGGCTTTTTGCGTATTAACGCCGCCTTAAGGCGGAACTCCAAACACGGATAATGGACACAAAACAGGCGCGGCCCGCTCACAGAAAGAACGAAACCGCGCCCGGATAATGCTTGCGAAAATTATGCAGCGGTTGCCGCTCCGACGTGCTTGTCGATCATGCGCGAAATCGCGGCTTCGGAGGTGGCGCCGACGACGCGCTCTTCTTCGCGACCATTCTTGAAGAGTATCAATGTTGGAATGCCCTTGATTCCAAAACGCTGCGACACTGAAGGGTTATCGTCGACGTTTAGTTTCACGACGCGTGCGTTGCTGGCGTATTTTTCGGCGACCGCCTCGACAGTCGGCGCCAGCATGCGACAAGGGGCGCACCACGCGGCCCAGAAATCAACCAATACCGGCTGATCTGATTTTAGTACGTCGCTTTCAAAACTGCTGTCAGTGGTTTCTTTTACGTGTTCACTCATTGAAAAAGCTCCTTGGGAATTTCTATGGTCAATTTGAATAACTGCTAATTAGTGCTCGGAAATCTCTTGGTAAAGTTGAATATATTTCCTGGCGGCTGCCGACCATGAATTATCGGTAGTCATGCCGTTTCGTTGAATCGTCTCCCAAACTTCCCTCTGCTTATAAAAGTAAAGCGCTTCGCGGATTTTTTCAAGCATGGCCGCGACCGTATGGGGTCCAAACTTGAATCCGGTGCCCTGATTTGTTGCTGGATCGAACTGCTGGACGGTGTCGTCAAGTCCGCCCGTGGCTCGCACAATCGGCACAGTGCCGTAACGCATACTGTACATTTGGTTGAGTCCGCAGGGCTCGTATAGCGACGGCATCAGGAAAAGATCCGCGCCGGCTTCGATTTGATGGGCCAACGGTTCGCCGGCGAATCCTTTGTAAATGCCCACGCGATTCGGCGCCGTGTCGTGCCAGCTTTGCAGGAAATCTTCGTATTCTTTCGCGCCCGCGCCGAGCGCAATGAAGAACGCGCCGGTATCAAGAATGCCGCGCGCTGCCTGACGAATCAAGTCGTAACCCTTCTGCGCGACCAGCCGTGAAATGATCGCGATGATTGGTCGCTCAGGTTCTTCCGGTAAACCGAATCGACGCAGCAGATCGAGTTTGCACAGGCGCTTGCCGCTAAGATCGTTAGCAGAAAAATTGGCCGCGATGTGCGGGTCCGTTTCCGGATTCCAAATATCGTAATCCACGCCGTTCGTGATTCCCGCCAGGCGGTCACGGCGCGCTCGCATCAGCCACTCGAGTCCATAACCTTGCTCGGGCGTCTGAATCTCCTGAGCATAGCGCGGACTAACCGTTGATAAGGCGTCCGACGCGATTATTCCGGCTTTCAAAGCGGAGGCCGCGCCCTTCAACATGAAGTCGTCGGTGTGAGCCGAGAAGTCCAGCCACCACAGATCAGACGGATTGAAGAACCCCTGATATGCGATGTTGTGAATCGAGAAAAGAATTTTCGTGTTCGCGAAATATTCTTCCTGACGACGGCGGGCCCTTATCTCGACCGCGGCGAACCCGCAAGGCCAGTCGTTGCAGTGAAACACATCGGGCGGGCCGTCCAGTCTCTTGAGTAACGCGATCGCTGCCCGGCAGAAAAATGCAAAACGCTCAAAGTCGTCATTGTCGCCGTATATCTTGCCCCGTGCGAAATAATACGGCGCATCAATCAGATATGCCGGCGCTTCCATGGCATCGCTTTTCCAGATACTGACGCGCGGCCGTTTCCCGCGCCACAGCACTTCCAGGTCTTCGATGAATGGCCCAGTGAGAAGAGATCGATCAATTTGATCGTAGAGTGGGAGGATCAGAAACGAATCAAGGCCTTCGGCGTGCAGCGCTTTGGGCAGCGCCCCCGAGACATCTGCGAGGCCGCCGACTTTGGCGAAGGGAACTGCCTCGGGTGAAAGGATGGCGACGCGCAGCGGCCCTGAACTTTGGACTTTGGTCTTTGAACTTTGTTCGCTTACCAACAATGAGTCACCCTGGGCAAGAAGTCCAAGTACAAAGAACCAAGCACAAAGTACCGCCGCTAGGTTTGCATCGACGCGAGAAACTCTGCGTTGCTCTTTGTCTTTTCCAATCGCTCCAGCACGACTTCCATCTGTTCGGTTGGTGAGAGCGGATTCAAAACCCGGCGCATCACCCAGACCCGGCTGAGGTCGTCTTTCGGAATCAGCAACTCTTCCTTGCGGGTTCCGGATCTTTGCAGGTCGATTGCCGGGAACAGGCGCTTGTCGCTCAAGCGACGGTCGAGATGAATTTCCGAGTTGCCGGTACCCTTGAACTCTTCAAAGATCACGTCATCCATGCGCGAGCCGGTGTCGATCAGCGCCGTGGCAATGATCGTCAGCGAGCCGCCTTCTTCGATGTTGCGGGCGGCGCCAAAGAAGCGCTTTGGCCGCTGCAAGGCATTCGAATCAATACCGCCTGAGAGAATCTTGCCGCTGGGCGGCACGACGGCGTTATGAGCGCGCGCGAGACGGGTAATCGAATCAAGCAGAATCACGACGTCGCGTTTGTGCTCAACCAGACGTTTCGCTTTTTCGATCACCATGTCAGCGACCTGTACGTGACGAGTTGGAGGCTCATCGAATGTCGAGGAAATCACTTCGCCCTGGACTGAGCGCTGCATGTCGGTGACTTCTTCAGGCCGTTCGTCGATGAGCAGCACGATCAGAGTTACTTCCGGGTGGTTCTGGGCAATCGAATTCGCAATCGTTTGCAGCAGCATTGTTTTGCCGGTACGTGGCGGCGAAACTACGAGCGCGCGCTGGCCCTTGCCGATCGGCGTTACCAAATCGATGACGCGAGCGGAAAGGTTGTCCGGGCTGACTTCCATCTTCAGCATTTCATCCGGATAAAGCGGCGTCAGGTTGTCAAAGAAGACTTTTTCGCGCGCCTGATCTGGCGATTCGAAATTGATCGCTTCAACCTTGATTAGGGCGAAATAGCGTTCGCCTTCCTTCGGCGGCCGAATCTGTCCGCTAATCGTGTCGCCGGTCCGCAGGTCGAATTTGCGAATTTGCGAAGGCGAAACATAAATGTCGTCCGGGCCGGGCAGATAGTTGTATTCCGGTGCGCGCAGGAACCCGAATCCATCCGGCAGCGTTTCCAGCACGCCTTCGGAAAAGATCAGTCCGCTCTTTTCGGTCTGCGCCGCGAGGACTTTGAAGATCAGTTCCTGCTTGCGCATACCGGTAGCGCCCGGGACGTCCATGCCCTTGGCAACCTGGGTAAGCGCGGAGATGGACATCTCTTTCAAGTCAGACAGATTGAAGACATCTTCTCTTCCGTCTCTGTTCACAGCAATCTCCTGTGCTTCTGCCGTGGCTACGCCACCGCCGTTGTCACCGTTGCCGCCGTTATTTGTGCGTCTTTTGTTTGCCATATCATTCTTTCATACGCAGTCGTTTTCACTGCGTCATCCTATTTTCGGTTCCTGTCAGTTGATTTCAAATATGCCGGTCAAAGGGAAAGTTCCGCGCGGTGTGTTTTGAGAAGCTCGTGTGGGGGCTCCTCGCCGCATTATCAAGATCTTGCCAGCGTGTCCCGTATAGATCGGAATCCAGGAGTAAGGCGCTCAGAAGTTGGATGCCGTTTATAGGGGGATTGCTTGGCTTAGGTCAGAATCGGGTTTCAGCTAAGGCCGGTTAATTCCTGTTTCGACTATTTTACGGTTTCGGAAATTCAATTCTAAACGAAACGTAAAAAATCGCAAGCGCCGAATCCGCTTAACAGTTTGTTTCGTCCTAACTCTTTAACGACTTTTCGATTGCATTCCACAGCCGATCGCGTCCCTCACGTTTAGTCGCTGAGTAAATAATCAAATTGTCGCTTTTGAAGGCGCGCGCGGCGCGTTTGACGTTTCGACCCAGTTCGTTCTTTGAAAGCTTATCGGATTTCGTAGCGACGATTAAATGTGGCTTATGATGATGCACGAGCCACTCGTGAAGTTGCAAGTCCTGTTTCGAAGGCTCGTGACGCGAATCGACGATATGAATTGATAACACAAGCTGCTGGCGTTTCGCAAGGTATTCTTCCGCCGCGGAACTCCATTCAGCTTTTACGGCCTTTGGCGCCCGTGCGTACCCGTAGCCGGGCAGATCCACGACCCGAAATTGGCGATTGATGAGAAAGAAGTTCAGAACCTGCGTGCGCCCCGGCGTTGACGAGGTACGCGCCAGACCGCGCACCCCTAATAATGAATTGATTAAACTCGATTTGCCGACGTTTGATCTGCCGAGAAATGCGATCTCAGGTATGTTGTCATGCGGCCAGTCGGCTTCTTTAAGCGCGCTCTTGAGGAATTCGGCGCTCGTGATCTTCATGGTTCAACGAGCGCCTCCATCCATTTTCGCTCATTCGCCCGCTTACGCAGTGGCCGCAGCCTGGGCTTTGGCGGCACGCATCTCCGCGAACTTCGACATCCGCGCACGCATGCTGGCGATTCTCGTTTCGATGTTAGGCATTCGCTTGACCACCGTCTCGAGGTTCTTCAGAAACTCAGGATTGTCGAACATCGCCCGGATCTCCTGCAGTACCGGCTCGACCTTCATGTAAACGAACATATGTTCGCCATTGGTTTGGTTGAACAACTCTTCGTCAATGGCTCCGTTGACCACCATTGCGCAGGCCATGTCCCAGTAGGAAATCACCATGCGGAAATGGCCGCTGTGCTCGCCCATCATGACTTCCATAACGTCCTGAATGCCGGTGGGATTGAAAGTGAACAACCAGTTGCGCGCTTCGCGCATGACCGTTTCCCGGCGCAGGTCGTAAAGCTTCAGAATCAGATCTGCATCTTCATGTTTACCCATCTTGTTTGCTCCTTGTTTGGTAGAGATAAGTTACGGATCAAGCACAGTTACACCGATCATGGTTCCCTGCGCCATAAACTGCGAATGGAAAATGAAATGCTGTGACGAAGCTATTGCTCAACGGGCGCCTGCAGCCCCGGCGGCGGCTCAGTAGTCCACAGCGGTAGCGCTTTGGCGTCGTCGGCGATCGGAGCTGCCGTCGTTTCTTCCAGTGCCAACGCGATTACTTCATCAATTGTTTCCACCAGATTGATGTCCAGTACGCTGCGCACTTCCTCAGGCACTTCAGGCAAATCTTTTTCGTTGTCTTTCGGCAAAATGATCGTGTCGATGCCGAAGCGATGCGCGGCCAGAAGTTTTTCCTTGACGCCGCCAATCGGCAGAATGCGTCCCCGCAAAGTTATTTCGCCGGTCATCGCGACGTTCTTTCGAATGGGCTGGCGCATCAAGGCGGAAGCCATCGCCGCGGCCATGGTAATGCCGGCCGACGGGCCGTCCTTGGGAATCGCACCTTCAGGGATGTGGATATGCAGGTCGCGCTTGCGAATGAAATCGAGATTGATGCTAAGCCGTTCGGCGCGCGCCTTGATGCAGGTCAGCGCAGCCTGCGCAGATTCCTGCATCACGTCGCCGAGTTTGCCGGTGAGCGTCACGGCCCCGCGGCCTTTGACCAGGGTGGCTTCGATTTGCAGTACTTCGCCGCCAACTTCTGTCCACGCCAGGCCAGTTGCCAGACCGATTTCGCTTTCTGCGGCCACGCCCTGCTGGCGAAACTTGATTGGTCCCAGCATTTGCTGCACGCGCTCGGCGCCAATCAAATCTTTAAAATCCGCAGCGACATTTTCGCCCACGAATTTGCGCGCTATCTTGCGACAGCATGATCCGATCTCGCGCTCGAGATTGCGCACGCCCGATTCGCGGGTGTAGTGACGGATGATTTCAAGAATGCCTTCATCGGTGAATTCGAATTGCTCGGCTCGCAAACCATTCGATTCGGCTTGTTTCGGAACCAGATGCCGCTTGGCGATCTCGAGTTTCTCGCGCTCGGTGTAGCCAGACAGCCGCAGCACTTCCAGGCGATCCTGCAGCGCCGGCGGAATTGTGTGCAGTACGTTCGCGGTCGCGATAAAGAAAACTTTGGATAGATCGTATTCGACGTCGAGATAGTGATCCTGGAACATGTGGTTCTGTTCCGGATCGAGAACTTCGAGCAGGGCCGAGCTGGGGTCGCCGCGAAAGTCCGTGCCCAGCTTGTCGACTTCGTCGAGCAACAGCACCGGATTCACGGTCCCGGCTTTCTTCATCATCTGAATGATCTGGCCGGGCAAGGCGCCGATGTACGTACGGCGATGGCCGCGAACCTCGGCTTCGTCACGGACGCCGCCAAGCGAAAGGCGGACGAACTTTCTGCCGGTGGCACGCGCGATCGACTTGCCGAGACTGGTCTTTCCGACTCCCGGGGGGCCAACAAAGCAAAGAATCGATCCCTTCGGATCTTTAACCAACTGACGAACGGCGAGATATTCAAGAATGCGGTCCTTTATCTTTTCCAGGCCAAAATGATCTTCGTTAAGAACTTCTTCCGCCTTGGTGAGATCCCTGATCTCTTTCGATTTTTGTTTCCAGGGCACACTGACGAGCCAGTCAATATAGGTTCGAGAGACCGTGCCTTCGGCAGACATCGGCGGCATCGCCTCGAGGCGGTGCAATTCCTGCAGCGCTTTCTCTTTAGCCTCTTCGGTCATGCCCGCTTCTTCGATCTTCTTTTTCAGCTCGTCGAGTTCGGCGCGCTCATCCTTGCGGCCCAGTTCTTTATGAATCGCTTTGATTTGCTCGTTGAGGTAATACTCCTTCTGCGCCTTCTCCATCTGGCGCTTCACCCGCGTTTGGATCGTGCGATCAAGCTGCCGTTTTTCAAGCTCGATCTCCAGAATCTCGATCAAGCGAGCCAGCCGCGCTTGCGCCGAAAACAATTCCAGCAGGCCCTGTTTGTCTTCGACCGAAATTCGCAGTTGCGATGAGAGCGCATCCGCCATGTGCGACGGATCAGCGTTGCGCATTGCGGTTTGCAGAGCGTCCGGCTGGACATCCGGGGCCAGCCGCAAATGTTGTTCAATCAGTTGTGAGATCTTCTGGACCAGCGCATCTGTGCGCACGCCTTCTTCGCTCACGACTGGCGCGCGTCGGACCGTCGCCGTGAACGCTCCCGCGTTGTTGTCAACCCGAATGGTCGTGGCGCGCTCGCGTCCTTCGACCACAACTTTGATCTGGCCATTTTCCTGTCGCTGCGATTGCAGGATGCGCGCAATCGTTCCGACCCGGTAGATTTGATCTGGCGTGGGCTCGTCAACGGTCGCGTCGTGTTGGGTGGAAAGAAAAATCGTGCGATCCGAAGCGAGCGCCATCTCCAGCGCCCGCACTGAGCCGGGCCGGCCAATCTTGAAGGCGACTTTGGTGAACGGAAAGATCACCACATCGCGAATTGGCACCATCGGAAAACGGGCGATGTCGGCAGGGGTACGGTCTGAATATTCTTCCATGATTTTTACTGCGGGCGTGAACTGCTGATGTAGCGCAAGCTGTCAGCTTGCGTAAACTATGACCTTTCCAATTATGACCGCAAACTGACAGTTTGCGCTACAAAAAACTACCTCACATATACAACGAATGAGGCCTAAATCTTAGATTAGTGCGGCATCATTCGCGCTTCGCGAACGGGCAAATCGCCGCAGTGATTTGCCCCCTGGCGAAACTAACCGGATTGTAAACTATTTACGGTGAAGGCGCTACTGTCGTCTGTAAAAACGATGTTTCAATTTGACGGAGAGAAGTGATTAAGGCGAACGCTACTTTAGGTGTTCCTTCAAATTAAGATTGCGCGCCAGCCTATGAAGATAATTCGGATGCAAGCCGAGCAGTTTAGCCGCCTCAGTGTAACTGCCGCCGGATTTTTTCATTGCGTCGATGATGATCTGTTTTTTCGTGCTGGTTACGTTGTCGTGATAACCAGACGGCGGCGACGCGGCCGGCGCGTTGGCTTCCAGGACTGCTTCGGGCAAATCTTCGCGCAGAATGTCGCCAGTAGTTCCCATCACCACTGCGCGTTCGATAGCGTTCTGGAGTTCACGCACGTTTCCCGGCCACTCATAACTGAGCAAAAGCTTTTGAGCTTCGGGCGAGATTCCGACGACTCGGCGATTACATTTATCGGCGTATTTTGCGGTGAAAAAGTTCGCGAGCATCGAAATGTCTTCGGCGCGCTCGCGCAAAGCGGGCATCTTCAACTCAACCACGTTGAGCCGAAAGAAAAGATCCTGACGGAAAGTTCCTTTTGCGANNTGACCCGAATATCAACCTTAAGCGGCCTCGTGCCACCGACGCGCTCGAATTCGCGCTCTTGCAGCACGCGCAGTAGTTTTGTCTGCAATGCAGGCGAGAGTTCGGCGATCTCGTCGAGAAAGATTGTGCCGCCGTCGGCTACTTCCAATCGACCCTTGCGCTGATTAAGAGCTCCGGTGAAAGCTCCTTTTTCATGCCCGAACAATTCGCTCTCGAGCAACGATTCGGCGAGGGCGGCGCAATTTACCGCCACGAAAGGTTTGGTCGCGCGCTTGCTGTTTGAATGAATCGCGCGCGCGGCAAGTTCTTTTCCCGTGCCGCTTTCGCCGGAAATCAGGACAGTCGATTCCGTGGCGGCGACCTTTGAGATCAACTGATAAACGTGCTGCATCGGCGCGCTCTCGCCCACCATGTTATGTTGCAGGTTAGCGTCGGCAATCAGGCGCTGATTCTCAGTCTCAAGCGTCTCTATGTGCCGAACATTCTGAATCGCGACTGCGGCGATTGCCGCGATGGCGGTTATCAACTGCAGGTGATCTTCATCGAAACGGACATCAGGGACATCAGTGTCGAGATAAATCACCCCGAGCGTTTTACCGTGCGCAATCAACGGCACGCACAAAAGCGATCGCGAATGCGCCGCCATCAGGCTGTCGGTGTGCAGCGCCTCAGTCTTTTCGGCATCGCTCACTAACAGCGCGGCCTTGTCTTTCAACACTCGCCGCACGATGGTGCTGCTGACCGTTATTTTTTGATTCGGGCCATACACGCGATCCAGTCCGAAGATCGAGGTGAATTCGGGGGCTACGTTAGTCTGAGTGTCGCTTAGCAGAATCGCGCCGTGTTTGGCGGGCACGACTTCGAAGATCAATTCGAGCAGACGCTCCTGCAATTCCGCGAGGTCGCGGATCGCGTTTATCGAGGTGCTCACCTTTAACAACGCCGTGAGATCGCGGGCCATTAAGCCCATTACCTCGGCGTAGGTCATTCGCACCGTAGCGCCACTGGTAATCTCGCTCTCGTCGAAACGAATTTCGCTGGTGCGGGAGGGGTCGTCTGTCTCCTCGTACAGAAAGAAGAATTGCGACTCACCGATCCGAACTCGATCACCGTGGTGAAGCTCTCGCCGCCTGACGGGTACGTCATTCACGAAGGTGCCGTTGCGACTGCCCAGGTCCGCGATAATGAATCGATCACCGTCTTTTTCAATCACCGCGTGGCGGCGTGAAACCGAAGCGTTTCCAATTTTGAGAGTCGCGCCGGCCTGCCTGCCAATCAGCACAGGCCCTTCGTTCATCGAGATGACGGTGTCATCGAGCTTACCGGTGATGGCGGCAATTCGCGGCTTCATGCTTTCGTGAACTGCAAAAGAGATTTTCGGGGAGTGCAAGTGTACGCGCCTCTGTGTCTGCTCGCAAGAATTATTGCTAGCCGACATTGCCTGATAGTTCTATCCAAATAGATAAGCCTCCTATCTGAACGGATAGGAAAGGCGAGTCGGCGTCACTGCCGATCCAGGTTGCTGAAAAAATGACTAAGGCCGAAGAAGTCTTGGTTCTCGCGGGCTTAACAGCCGGTGCCCTGAATAATTTTGGTGACAAGCGTGACTGGCACGGTCTTCGCATTTACCTGGCCACACAAAGTTTGAAGGTCGATCAAATTCGACCACGTTTGAAAAGAGCAAGAGGAGGCAGACATGACAAGACAGATTCTGAAGGGGCTGACGATGTTGATGATGACGCTGGCATTGGCTGCGGCGTCGGCGGTTGTTGCAAATGGACAGTCGACGCAGAAATTGATCGCGCAGGTGCCGTTTGATTTCGTGGTCGCGGAAAAGACGCTTCGCGCCGGCAAATATCAAGTTCATGCGGTTAACCAGGCGGGCGATGCCATAGCGGTCAAGAGCGTCGATGGCGATCAAGCTCTGCGCCTGAGTTCCCCGAGGCAACGAAGTGATCGGCAAATGAATGCGAAGCTCGTGTTTCATCGCTATGGCAGCACGTACTTTCTGTCCCAGATCTGGATGGCTGGCGAAAGCACGGGACGCGAACTGGCGAAGACTCGGCAGGAACGCGCAATCGAGCGCGAGCTTAAGACGATCGCATCAAACAAGCCCGCATTCGAGGTGGTTGAAGTAATTGCGATGGCGCGGTGAAGAAACTACCACACGACAGGAGCGACCCGGCTTCAACTTCGCTCCAGGAGCAAAACGGCAACCTCGGTAAACCGGGGTTGCCGTTGTCGTGTTCACTTTTTTGATTTTTGTTCAGGCCGCGGCGTCATCCACGCCGGCTAGTCCTTCGCCGGGCACTGCGCGCCGGCGCTCGACCATCTCGCTGGTGATTACAAATTCCTTAATGCGCTTCTGCGAAGGCAGCGTGTACATCGCTTCCAGCAGCAGCTCTTCGAGGATCATCATCAACCCGCGCGCGCCGACCTTGCGTTGTAGTGCCTGACCAGCCACGGCCCGCAGCGAGTCATCCGTGAAGCGCAATTTCACGCTGTCAAAATCAAATTTCTTTTGATACTGACGTACCAACGCGTTCTTGGGCTCAGTGAGAATCTTGACCAGCGCGGCCTCATCCAACTCATGCAGCACGCCCACGACCGGCAAGCGGCCGACAAACTCGGGAATTAATCCATAGCGCATCAGATCTTCCGGTTGCACATGCGCGAGCGCATCCGCCTGACGCTGCGATCCGGTTTTCACTTCGGCATGGAAACCGAGCGATTTGTTTCGCAGCCGGCGCTCGATAACTTTCTCCAGTCCAACAAACGCGCCGCCACAGATAAAGAGAATGTTGGTCGTATCGACCGGGAAGAACTCCTGATGCGGATGCTTGCGGCCGCCCTGTGGCGGAACGTTGGCAATCGTGCCTTCCAGAATTTTCAGCAGCGCTTGCTGCACGCCTTCGCCGGACACGTCGCGGGTGATCGACGGGTTCTCGTCTTTCCGACAGATCTTGTCGATCTCATCGATGTAGATTATGCCTTGCTGTGCGCGCTCAACGTCGCCGTTGGCCGCCTGCAAAAGTTTGAGAATGATGTTCTCGACGTCTTCTCCGACATAGCCGGCCTCAGTCAGCGTGGTTGCGTCGACGATTGTAAACGGCACGCTCAACATACGCGCGAGCGTTTGAGCAAGCAGGGTCTTGCCGGTGCCCGTTGGTCCAATCAGAACGATGTTGGATTTTTGAATTTCGACATCCGCACGCCGGCGCGCTAACTCAATCCGCTTGTAATGCTGATAGACAGCGACGGACAGGCGCTTCTTGGTTTCGTCCTGGCCGATTACGTATTCATCCAGAAATGATTTGATTTCACCTGGCTTTGGAAGGGGAGGCCGCGAGGCTACCGACTCAGCCTGCTGATCGTCGCTGATGATCTCGTTGCAGATGTCAATGCACTCATTGCAGATATAAACCGTCGGTCCGGCAATGAGTTTCTTAACTTCATTCTGCGACTTGCCGCAGAATGAGCAGCGCAGCGTGTCGTCGGTTCTTCTTACCATAGCCTCGAGAACTCCGTTTGAGACTGTAGCGCAACCTGGTAGTTGCGGTGAGTTTCGTCAACCTTGCAATCCCGGGCGCGCGGGATTGCGCTACCTACTCGCGGTGCGCGATCACCTCGTCTATTAAACCATATTCTTTGGCCTGATCGGCACCTAAATATCGATCGCGCTCGACGTCAAGTTCGATTTGTTTCATGGACTGACCAGTGTGCTTGGCCAGAATTTGTGAGGTCAGCTCACGTATACGTATGAGTTCTTCTGCGTGAATCCGCACATCTGTCGCCTGGCCTTGCATGCCGCCTGACGGTTGATGAATCAGAATTCGTGAGTTCGGCAGCGCAAATCTTTTTCCTTTGGCGCCCGCGGTCAACAGCAACGCGCCCATCGACGCGCACATACCCACGCAAATAGTCGTCACGTCGGGCCGAATGAATTGGATTGTGTCGTAAATAGCCAAACCCGCGGTGACCGAACCACCCGGTGAATTGATGTAGAGGTTTATGTCCTTTTCCGGATCTTCCGCTTCGAGGAAAAGCAGTTGCGCAACGATCAGGTTCGCGATCTGATCGTCGATCGGAGTGCCGAGAAAAATGATGTTGTCTTTGAGGAGTCGCGAGTAGATGTCAAACGCGCGCTCGCCTCGCGACGTTTGCTCGACGACCATTGGGATCAGAGCCATATTAGATTTCAAATCTCAAATTTGAGATCTCAAAAAATTCAGGAGGCAGTAAGCAGTAGACAGCAAGCAGAAAAAACGATCGCGCGGTTCATTCTGAATTCTGACTACTGGCTTCTGACTCCTGTTTTTCTTCCTTCCATTCTTCGTCAATCACGCGCCCATTTGCGACCAGAAAGTCGAGCGCTTTGCGATTGCGCAATCTCGGAGCGATGCTACGTTCGCCTCCTTGCTTTGTCAAGACAGCTCGCACTTGTTCCGGCGTTTGTCTTGAGGCGTCAGCGATCGCGTTGATCTCGTCATCGATTTCCTGATCAGTAACGTCCAGATTTTCTTCATCGGCGATGTGTTCGAGCAGCAGCGAGCTGCGCAGATCAAAGCTCGCCTGGTCCTTCAGAGAGTCTCGGGCTTTCTCCCATTCAAATCGATGCTCAGTTTGCTGCGCGACCAGGCGTTCGGGCAATTCGAATTGATGGGCGTCGACAAGTTTGCGCAAGAGATCAGATCGCACTCTGCCTTCGGCTTCGTTCGTTGCCTGCGCTTGCAGATCGGAGCGGACCTTCTCGCGCAATTGATCGAGTGATTCGATCTCGTCGCCCAAACTCTGCGCCCACTCATCGTCGAGTTCGGGCAGCTCTTTGATCCGCACGGCAGTGACCTTTACGGTGTATTCAACATTTTTGCCGGCCAGACCCTTGGCGCTGAAATTCTGAGGATAATTGACCGAAAACGTCTTTTCGTCGTCCGCGCTCGCGCCCATAAGATTGTCTGTCATCTCCTGCACCACGCCCTGGCCACCAAGCACCACATCGACATCCTGAACGTTGATTGGCTCGGCTGCCGGTGTGTCGACGAACTTGCCGTGAAAGTTCGCCGTCACTGTATCGCCGATTTGGGCGCCGCGATCTTCGACCGGTTCAAGCGACGCGGAGTTTTCACGTAGTTGCTCAATTACACGCTCGACGTCTTCATCTTTGACGGGCCGGGTGCGGCGCGTCGCTTCGAGACCCTTGTATTCGCCCAGCTTGATGTCAGGGAGGACGTCGATGTTGACGTTGAAGGCAATCGGTTGCTGACCAAGCTGATTCAGCCCCTCACTATTCTCAAGGTTGAGCTCGGGCTCGCCCAGTGGTTCGAGCTTGTGTTCTTCGACAGCTTGCTGAACAGCATTGGGTAGAAGTTCACGCAGAACTTCGGTGCGAATTTGATCTTTGAATCGAGTGCGCACGACAGCCCGCGGCGCGTGGCCGGGACGAAAGCCCGGAACGTTCGCGGCGCGCGCATAGTTGTCACTAATCCGATCGTAAACCGCGCGCACTGCGTCGGCATCGATCTCAACATCGATCTGTATTCGGGTTGGAGAGATTTCTTTGAGTTCAGTTTTCATAGAAAGAAAGTTCAGAGTTCAATCTTCAGATTGCAGTTTTCGAATTAAGGCAAGCTAAAGCTTGAACTCTGAACTGCCCACTGTGCATTGGTGCGAAAGGGGGGACTCGAACCCCCACACCTTTCGGTACCAGATCCTAAGTCTGGCGCGTCTGCCAATTCCGCCACTTTCGCAAATCACGAGGGCTGTCAGCGAGAATAGCATAGGGTTGTGAGCAATCGCATCTAACTGCTTCGCGACGGAGAAAAGAGTTTGCTGATGAGATAGATTGGCACGCTCGCAGCCAGAATCGCCAATGCTACCAGGCTGTTTTTCTTGTCGCTAAGTATCGCTCCGACCAAAAAGGCGATCGATCCCAGCAGAACAAGCAGCGTGGTCCAGGGGTAACCCCAGACGCGATAAGGCCGCGGCAAGTCCGGCTCGCGCCGGCGCAGGACAATCACCGAGATGTAGGCCATCGAATAGTTCGCCACGAAGAAGAAAGCGAGGGCTGCGAGAATCGCGGTGAATTTTGCGCTTACGATGAACAGGACCGCAGCCAGCACGCTGATCAGGAGGGTGATGGTCGGCGTTCCGCCGCGATTTACTTTCGCAGCGCGACGATGAAAAAGTTCGTCGCAGCTCATCGCGTACAGAATGCGCGGCGCCGTCAACGTGTAGGCGTTGATTGTGCTCAACAGCGAAAGGATCGCGAGAATTCTAATGGCCTTGTCGCCATAAGCTCCAAAGATAACGCGCGCGACGGCTCCAGCGGGCAGGCTTTCACCCGCGAGCTGCGACATCGGTAAAACATGTATATAGGCGAGATTAACGACGAGATAGATCGCGATGACGAGGAGTACGCCCCCAAACATCGATCCAACGACGTCGCGTTTCGGATTGCAGACCTCTTCGCCAAAATAAATGACGCCGTACCATCCGTCGTAAGTGTAAAGCACACCTTGCAACGCGACGATTAGCGCCGTGAAGAACGCCGAACCGTGCGGCGCCTGGGACACGACACCCGTGTCGGATTTTCCCGCGATCGTGAACGCAGCGATTGCGATCGCCGCAAATACAAGGGTTTTGATCAAGCTCGTCAGGTTTTGCGTAAAACTGCCCCAACGAATGCCGCGCCATTGCAGCGCCCCGAACAGCAGCACGACCGCGATGGCAATTTGTTTGTCGCGCCCCGCGAATCCGGGGATAAGAACCGCAGAGTATTCGCCGACAACCATCGCGATCACGCCCAGCGTTCCGCAGGTCGACAGCCAATCGCTCCAACCAACAACGAAGCCTGGATAGTTTCCCATCGCGCGATGAATGAAGACGTACCATCCGCCTGAACGCGGAATCATCGCGCCTAACTCTGCAACCGAGATCACGCCGAACAATGCATAGACGCCACCCAGGATCCAGACGCCAATGAATAGAGTTGGAGTTGGGAGTTGCGACGCGACTTCGCCTGGCGTGCGCAGGATTCCCATGCCGATCGTGCCGCCGATCGTGACGGCCAATCCGAAGCCAACTCCTAGGACGCGAAG
>QHXH01000482.1:446-3061 GCA_003222855.1 Acidobacteriota bacterium | reverse complement strand
CGGCGCAATAATTGGCGCCTGGTTGCTGCCAAAGCTTAGAGAGCGGCTCTCAGTGAATGGACTAGTAGCGGCGGGCATGCTTGTGTTTGCCTTAGCAACACTTTCCCTTGCCTACATTCACTCTTTCGGAGTGCTCGCCGGCGCGTTAGCAGGCGGCGGTGTCGGATGGATTGCGGTACTGTCGAGCTTGACCGTGTCCGCACAAACAGTCACGCCTTCGTGGGTACGAGCACGGGTCATGGCCGTTTACCTGCTGGTCTTCATGGGTGGTCTCGCCGTCGGCAGCTCCGTCTGGGGTTTTGTGGCAGCGCGCATCGGTGTTTCGACCGCGCTATTGTTCACGGCAATTGGTTTGTTCGTTGGACCCGCAGCCGCGTGGCGCTATCGTCTCGCTGGCAACACGAATTTGCCGCTGACGCCTTCATTGCATTGGCCCGAACCAATTGTAATGATCGATGCCGAGCCACAAAAGGGACCGGCGATCACTGTTATGGAATATCGAATCGATCCAAAAACCGCTGACGACTTTTTGCAGGCAATGAAAGAGATGAAGCGGATACGTCAACGCGACGGCGCAATCCGTTGGAACTTAAGTCGCGATACCGCGGACCCCGAAAGATACATCGAAACCTTCGTGACTGAATCGTGGGCCGATCATTTGCGGCAACACGAAAGAGTCACTGACGAGAATCGCGAAGTAGAACAACGCGCTCAGGCATTTCACCTTGGCCCTGAGCCGCCCAAGATAACTCATCTGATCGCTGAAGAAATGCCGGAGTGAAAACACGGGAAAGAAGGATTTAAAGCGAATTATCACGCCGCATCACAACTGAACCGTAAGTAGTTAATGGCGCACGCTAGTCTCACGCAGGTCTTGCGAGAAGATCGTCGATGGAATCAAGACCTACACCACTACCCGGTTCGTCACCGGATGAAATGTTCCCCGCACTCACGGCTCAGCAGCAAGCGCGGGTACTGGCGCATGGCCGATCTAGAAAGGTCAGGAGTGGCGAGACTATCGTCGAACCCAATGCGCAAGGAATTAAGTTCTTTGTGGTGGTTGCCGGTCGGCTCGAACTTCTTCTCCTCTCAGAAAATAAAGAAGAGGTGGTCGCCCTTTGTGGACCTGGCATGTTCACCGGCGAACTGAATGTCCTTTCCGGGCGCCGTGGATTAGTACAAATCCGCGCCAGTGAACCCAGCGAACTCATTGAGATAGAGCGTGAGCCGCTCCAAGGTCTCGTTCAAACCGATAGTGAACTCAGCGACATCTTCCTGCGCGCTTTCATCTTACGAAGATTGGAATTGATTGCTCGTGGGAGCGGAGATCTAATTCTAATTGGTTCGAGTCATTCGCTCGACACCTTCCGCATCAAAGAATTTCTTACTCGGAACTATCAGCCATATTCGTCCATTGATCTCGAACGGGATGCGGAAGTGCAGGACCTTCTGGATCGGTTCCATGTTGCGATCACGGATTTGCCTGTGCTGATTTGTCGCCGCAGCGTCGTGCTGCGCAATCCTAGCAATCAGGAAATTGTAAATTGTCTCGGCCTCAACGAAGGCATCGAGCAAACCCACGTACGCGACGTGATTGTCGTGGGCGCTGGGCCGGCTGGTTTGGCGGCAGCGGTGTATGGTGCGTCCGAGGGGCTCGATGTACTGGTGGTTGAGTCCAACTCTCCCGGAGGACAGGCAGGCGCAAGTTCAAAGATTGAAAACTATTTGGGTTTCCCAACCGGAATAACAGGCAAAGAGCTGGCCGGAAATGCATACGCGCAGGCACAGAAGTTCGGTGCGCAAATATTGATTGCCAAAGAAGCTCACGGTTTAGCTTGTGACCGGCGGCCTTATGCGTTGAAGTTTGATGATGGCGAGAAAGTGACGGCTCGAACCGTAGTTATTGCCACCGGCGCAATGTATCGAAAACTTTCGTTGGAGAATTTGTCTGAGTTTGAAGGGGCGGGCGTCTATTACGGCGCAACACACCTCGAGTCGCAGTTGTGCAGTGGAGAAGAAGTCGTTGTCGTTGGTGGAGGAAATTCCGCTGGACAAGCAGCTGTATTTCTCTCCCAAACCGCGCGTCGTGTTTATGTTCTGGTTCGCTCAAACGGTTTAGCTAAGAGCATGTCGCGCTATCTGATCCGGCGAATCGAAGAAAGCCCGAATATCGAATTGCGCATAGACACTGAAGTGATTGCATTGAGTGGAAACGATCATCTTGAGGCTATGGAGTGGCGCAAGAACAAGACTGGTAAGGTTGAGAAGCATAAGATCGGCGCACTTTTTTCGATGATTGGCGCCGTGCCAAATTCCGCTTGGGTTGAAGGTTGTGTGGCGTGCGATGGCGCGGGCTTCATTAGGACCGGCTCCGATCTTTCAAAGGAAGACTTGGAACGCGCCAAATGGCCGCTCGCTCGCGCTCCTTATTTACTTGAAACCAGTCTGCCAGGTGTTTTCGCCGTCGGAGACGTTCGCGGCGGAAACGTTAAGCGCGTCGCGTCAGCGGTGGGCGAAGGATCGATTGCCGTCGCTTTCGTGCATCAAGTGCTCGCCGAATAATTTAGAACCTCGTTGCTGTAACTGTTTGTGCTGTTGAGCTTATGGGGAGGCAG
>QHXH01000482.1:0-301 GCA_003222855.1 Acidobacteriota bacterium | reverse complement strand
TTTTCGCTCCTTTATTTTCAATACTTACAAAATTGCTCAGAAAAATGTACATGCATGCACTGCATACCGTGCATGCGGCGCCTGATTTGCCTATCGCTGCGGGACGTTTGCGGGACGGTTTTTCGTCCATTAGGACTTCGAACCGAAGACAGAACAATCAAGCGTTCGTCGGCGCGAACCAACGCGCGACGTTGGTTACGTAGGCCTTAACATCCTCAAGTTTTTCCGGCTCTCTCATAATCTCATCACCAGGTGGTTCTTCAAGGAAGCTCGGACAGCCCTTCGAGGTGTCCCAGTTGTA
>QHXH01000481.1 GCA_003222855.1 Acidobacteriota bacterium | reverse complement strand
TCCGTTTGTGATGAAGGCGCTCTGTACCGCGAGCGTCGTCGCGTCCGAGCGCTGGAACCAGACGTCGCTGGCCGCCGCCCATCCCGAGCTCAAGTTGCCGGTCGAAGTATCCCTGCGTTTGCCCGGAGCGATCTTTGGCGCCGTGATACCGGTGCTGATTTTTCTGGTCGCTTCGGAGTTGTTCGGTTCTGAAGTTGCGCTGATCGCGGCGGCGCTCTGGGCTTTTGATCCGCTCGCGCTCGGCTTCAATCGGATCGCAAAGGAAGATACTTTTCTGATCTTCTTCTTCTTACTCGCAAATCTGTTTTGGCTGCGCGGGCAGCGCGTGGCTGAAAGTCAGCCCGAGAGGAACCCCCAACCTTACTATTGGGCCACAGCCATAGCGATGGGCGCCATGCTGGCGTCGAAGACTATTCCGATGCTGATTTCGATTCCGGTCGCGTACAACTATGTATTTCAAAAAATTCCGGCTACTCGTTGGATTATCGGCAAGAAACGGTTCATAAAATTCTTCCTGCTGATAGGGGTCGCGTTCGTAATTTTCAGTCCGACGATTTTCCTGCCTGAGACGTGGAAAGCGATGGCCAACTTCTCGAACTATCGCACGATGGGACACGATAGTTATGAGTTCATCGGACGCTTGTACCCGCACAAGTTTACCGACTGGCTCCGTGGCGAGCCCTGGTATTTCTATCCGGTCTTGCTGCTGACAAAACTTCCGTTGCTCTCGCTGGCATCATTTGTCATCGGCGTGGCACTGCTGTTTCGAAAGAAAGTTGGCGATGGCCGCTATTTTCTCCTGATGTGGCTGGTACTTTGGGGTCTCTCGTTCATGTTTGTCGGCGGCAAGTTCACGCGATATGTCCTTTCCCTTTTACCCGCAGTCTTCATGACCGCGGCCATCGGGATTCAATTCATTGCGCGTGCATTTGAAAGGTTTTGTGCCCAACTAACGCGCAGCGATTCCATTAAAGTTTACGCGCGCGCGGCCATACCTTCGATCG
>QHXH01000480.1 GCA_003222855.1 Acidobacteriota bacterium | reverse complement strand
CGCGGGAGCGCCGTCGGGGTCCGGTCCGGCGTTCGACGTGACCCCAAGTTCGCCGCCGTTCTATGCTTCCCCGGTGACGGTTTGTTTTTATCTGCCGTCGATTACTAATTCGGCCGTTTTCGCAACCCTAAAGATTTATCACGTCGAGAGTGGCAACTTCGTCGATCACGGCTCGCAGACGAACTTTGCGAATAAGACTGTCTGTACCCAGGTCACGTCGTTCTCGACTTTCGTGATTAATCAGAACGCGACGCCGACGGCAACCGATGCGACCGTTAGCGGCCAGATTGTCGATAACACCGGCACCCCGGTCGAGGGCGCCGCGGTGCGAATGAGCGGCAGCCAGAGTCGTCTGACGATTACCGACACGCAGGGCAATTATCATTTCGATGACGTTGAGACAAACGGCCTTTATGTTTTGACGCCGTCGCGATCGAATTTTACGTTCAGCCCGACGCAACGAAGCTTCAGTCAACTGGGGGCTCATACTGAAGCTACTTTCACGGCAGCGGCTAACAGTGGCGGTCTGAATCCGCTTGATACGACTGAATACTTTGTGCGACAGCAGTATCTCGATTTCCTTGGCCGCGAACCTGACGAAGCCGGCTTTAACTTCTGGGTCAGCAACATCGATTCGTGCGGCGTCGACGCCGGCTGTCGCGAAGTCAAACGCGTTGACACGTCGGCGGCGTTCTTCCTTTCAATCGAGTTCCAGCAGACTGGTTATCTGGTCTATCGCGCATACGAATCTGCGTACGGCAACCTGGATAGCACGCCCGTTCCCATGAAGTTAAGCGATTTCAAACCTGATACGCAGGAGATCAGTGACGGCGTTGTAGTGCTTCAGAGTGGATGGCCGCAGAGGCTTGAGAACAACAAGCGTGCTTTCATGGACGAGTTTGTGCAGCGCCCGCGGTTCACTTCAGCCTATCCGGCGACCATGAGGCCGGTGCAATTCGTCGACAAGCTTTTCGGCAACGCCCGCGTCCCGTCCACTGATCCTGATTACGCTGCTGCCCTGACAGATTTTGGGGCTGCGACTGACACGTCTAACCTCGCCGCTCGCGCTCGGGTTTTGCGCCGAGTGGCCGAGAACTCAACCCTTACTCAACAGCAATTCAACCCGGCGTTTGTGTTGATGGAATACTTTGGCTATCTGCAACGCGATCCGAATTCAGGCCGGGACGCTGACTTCACGGGTTATGACTTCTGGCTGGAAAAACTCAACCGCTTCAACGGCAACTTTCAAAATGCCGAGATGGTCAAGGCCTTCGTCTCTTCGACCGAATATCGCGGCCGCTTTCCGCGATAGGTAAAACAGACCTGTCTTCAGTCAATTTATCGCATATCCATTTCGACCGACTCAACGGGAAATCCTTGACACCTAGTAACGTTCTTTGCTAAAAGGCACATCAAGTTTGGAGTAACTCTTTATTTACAACTCGATCGCGGTTCTAGTTACAAACATTCCGACCCCGCCTTTCGCTAGTCCGCGGCCCACAACCATTAGGAGGTTCTCAGATGAAACACACGAAGTATTTTACGTTAGCGGTAGTCGCTGCGGCGGTATTCGCCTTTGCACAAATTGCTCAGGGTCAAACCGAAGGCAAACTCGCGAATATGACGGCCGGCACGGGTAGCGTCAGGTGGGACATAGCCGTGTCGAATGCTGGTGGAACGCTCACGATCACTGCTCCCGACGGCAGAGTATTCCGCAAGGCCTTTCGCGGCGGAGCGTCACCCGAAATCAATCTAAGCGACAAACAGTTCGACAGTTTGCCGGACGGCGTTTACAACTATGAACTGCGACTAACGCCCGTCCTCACAGCCGCGCAGAAAGAGGCGCTAATGAAGGCGCGCGGCAACGATGACGATCCTGAAAGCGAGCGGGCCGCGCGCAAGCGCCCGTCAATCCCAGCGATGAGTCAGTCGGGGTCCTTCGCAATAGTCAATGGTGGGATCATCGGGCCAGGGGCCATCGAAGGACAAAGGACAGCGTCCAAGCCGGCGGGAGAAACCACTCAACCCCAACCCACGCGCGTTTCCGCAAATACCGTACAGAGGTTGCGCAATCATCGCTTCTCTCTGCTACGTAC
>QHXH01000543.1 GCA_003222855.1 Acidobacteriota bacterium | reverse complement strand
TCTCCAACGGATCTCTCCGACAGAATTCAGCAGAAGCTGGAGAAAAAGCTTCGCGGCAAACACGGAATCATCATCGACGGGGGCGATGAAAATGAAGATGCCGATCTGCAAAAAATGCGCGAATTCGTGGCGATTCCAATCGTGGCGATTGTGTTTCTATCAATATTCGGCGCGCCGGTACTGATCGTGATCATGATCGGGCTGTTCGCTCTTTTAGTGAGCCGCATGCGGCAGCGCACCATCCGAATGATGGTAGAGAAAGGTCAGCCGGTTCCCGCAGAACTGCTTGCACCGCACACGAGAGCAGTGCGGCAGCGGTCTGATGTGCGCCGTGGAGTTATTTGGGCCATGGTCGGGCTCGGTGCGATGATCTTCTTGGGCGCCGTGAACGATTGGGAAGGCGGCGCATGGTCGATCGGGCTTATTCCGTTTCTGATCGGCCTCGGTTATCTCATGGTGTGGAAATTGGAAGGCAAAAAGGACGTTCCTCCTCTTCCTGGACCCTAGTATTGAGACCGTGGAGCTAACTGATGCGGACCTTATCG
Source organism: Acidobacteriota bacterium (assembly GCA_003222855.1). Classification (GTDB taxonomy): domain Bacteria; phylum Acidobacteriota; class Blastocatellia; order Pyrinomonadales; family Pyrinomonadaceae; genus UBA11740. The sequence continues at coordinate 2,260 of QHXH01000543.1, read as the reverse complement.
CGCGAGTTCTTGCCAATGACGATCAACACGCGTTCGGCGAGCTCGTGCGCCGCCATCAGTCCAGTGTGCGTGGCCTCCTTCGACAACTCACCCGCACAGATATCGCCTTGGCCGATGATCTGGCGCAGGAAACTTTTCTTCGCGCGTACAAGAGCATCCGCAGCTTCCGCGGTGAAGCGCGATTTTCTACCTGGCTTTACCGAATCGCTTACAACTGTTTTCGCGAGGATGCACGCAAACGCAAAGAGCTTGTCGGCGTGGATGAGGCGCAGTTGCAAGCGGAGCATGATCCGCAGACTGTCGATCCTGGTTTGAGACACGATCTTATGCACGCGCTGAATCTGCTTCCGCTAAATGAGCGCACCGCCGTTGTGCTTTGTTGCCAAAACGGCTTGTCACATGATGAAGCCGCGCGTGTCCTTGACATTCCGCTCGGCACCGTGAAGACGAACATTTTGCGCGGCCGGGAAAAACTGAAACGAACGCTGGCCGCGTGAGGACCGAACTGATACAATGAATCCAATGATCGACGACGAAACGCTGGACCGACAATTACGCGAAGCGGCGCCGTATATCGACGACGAAGGCTTTACCGCACGAGTTATGGCCACGTTGCCCGCGGCGCAGCGCGAACCGCGATGGCTGCGCGCAATGGTTCTGCTCGGCCTGGCAATCCTCGGAAGCGGGATCGCTTACGTGCTTTCCGGCGGATTCATCCGCGAAGGCGTGATCCAGTTGTCCAACTTCCCGATTTGGTTGTTGCTCGTCTTCGCGTTCGGTTGCGGCCTCGTGGTCGGCGCATTCGCTGTGATCTTTGCCATCCGCAAGACGCCAGAGGTACGCGATCTTACCCGGCTAGAGTTTTGAAACGGCGCCTTGCTTACGCCGCCGACAGCTCGCGCGCCTGCTGCACATCGCGTTCGATCTGGTGCACGAGCGCATCGACATTTTCGAATTTCTTCTCTGGCCTTAGATAGCGAATGAAGCGCAGCTCAAGATCCTTGCCGTAAATATCGCGGTCGAAGTCGAGCAGATGAATTTCCAGAATGCGCTCGGTGTTGCTGCTGCTGACGGTGGGTCGATAACCGAGATTCACGACACCCGGGTAAACAACTCCATCCAGCTTCGCTTCGGCGAAATAGACGCCGTTTGGCGGGAACTGTTCGTTGTGAGCGCTAAGATTTGCTGTTGGAAAGCCAATCTTTTTTCCGAGGTCGTCGCCGCGCACAACTGTCCCCAGGACCGTATATTCTCGGCCAAGCATTGCTGCCGCCTTTTGTAGGTCGCCCGATTCGATCGCCCGACGGATTGTGGTGCTGCTCACCAATTCACCATTGACAGTCACCGGCGGAATTCCAATCACGTTGAAGTCGAACTGTGCACCCAGCTTCTTGAGCAGTTCGAGATTGCCACGCCGATTTTTTCCAAACGACCATTTGTGGCCGACGCAAATTTCGCGCAGCGGGTTCGAGTGCTTAACTAATTGCTGCACGAAATCTTCGGGCTCCGTTGCAGCAAACTGCTTATCGAACGTGATGATCAGAAGATGACCCACGCCAAGCCCCTGAATCAAAGCGATCTTGTGCTGCGTAGCGGTGAGTAAATGTGGCGCAGCTTCCGGTCGCAATATTTTTTCCGGATGCGGGTCGAACGTCACGACGATAGGTGTTCCATTGGCCGCCTTGGCGTGTTCGGCGGAGGTCGAGATCACTGCCTGGTTTCGACATTCGGATTTCGTCATTTTTCAGGCTCCGCGCATGCGCGAGACTTGCGGTAGGGATAGAATTCGACTGACGATTTCTTCGCGCGGAAGCTCTCTGATTTGATTCACGGTGATTGCGTTCTCGACATCGAATCGCCCGGATTTTGTCCGTCGCAAAGTTTTTAAGTGCGCACCGCAGCCGAGCAATTCTCCGATGTCATGCGCGTAGGTGCGAACGTAGAAGCCTTTGCTACAAAGAACGCTGAAGTCGATATCGGGCAATGCGACGCGATCAATGCTGTAGCGGTAGACATGAACAAAGCGCGGCTCGCGCTCGACGACTTTTCCCTGGCGCGCGAGCTTGTAAAGCGGCACGCCAGCGTGTTTTTTCGCGGAGACCATTGGCGGCAGTTGATAAGAGTCGCCCCGGAACTTTTCAAACGCAGCGCGAATTTGATTTTCATCCAAAGCGGGGACCGGCCGCTCTTGAATTACCTTGCCTTGTCGATCCTGCGTGTCGGTCGTCACGCCGAGCACAAATGTGCCCGCATACTCCTT
>QHXH01000542.1 GCA_003222855.1 Acidobacteriota bacterium | reverse complement strand
GCCTCTAATTGAATAATCACGCCCATGAAACCCTGCGCGAGGGTGTCGTGGATGTCACGGGCCATTCGATTTCGCTCTTCGAGCACGGCGGCTTGCTGGCTTTGCTCGGCGAATTGGTTTAGTTGAATTGCAAACATTGCTTGGTGAGCGAGCGCTTGTGCTAACTCGATCTCTTCCGGCCGATAGGACGGCCGGTCGCCATGACGAATGCCGATGAATCCTTTAACATCTCCTTCGATCAAGGTCGGAATCGCGAGGAACTTCTTCGTTCCCTTCGACCTGAAATAGTCGCGTATGGGATTTGAAACCCGCGGATCACCTTCGATCTCTTCGACAACAGCCGGAACTCCGGTAAAAACTGTTTCTTGAAGCACCTTATCCTCCTTCCATGCTGAGGCGTCCTTAATAAAGGGATGCTCCGAATCAGCCGCAGCGAAATTTTTGCCCTCCGCCGCGGCGCGCAAAACGAGCGAACCATTCTGTTTGTCTAACAACCACAAGGTCACGCTCTGCGCGTTCAAAAGGCGTCCGATCGTGCTCAGCATTTGGCCGATCAGGTTTTCCGGCGCCGGCGCGGTCGCTAGGATGTCCAAGTTCTGTGCTAATGCCTCCGCTTGCCCCCGCGTAACTTGTTCAGAAGCCCGTAATGCATCCTCCGCGTGCTTTCGCTCGAGAATCTCACCACGTAACTCCTCATTGATTTTCTGCTGATCATCACGCGCCCGTCTGAGCGATTCTGTTGCGCTTCTTTGGGCGGCGCTCAGGGACCCGACAAAAAGCGCTGACAACGCAAAGACGATAAGGCGCGGTAGTTGCGCGGCCTCGACATGCCATGAGTGGGTCGGAGGCAAGAAGTAGTATTTGAATGCCAGAAGGGCGAGCGCGATTGCGAGCAACCCCGGCCTGACTCCACCAAACCAGGCACTAAACATGATTGCACAAAGAAACATCGATACGTGAGGAGCAGCGTGGAAAACGGCGTCCATCCACCACAGACTGATGACGGTGGCGACGATCGACAGGACAACAACCCCGTAGCGCAAGCTCTCTGGTGGCCTAGACCACCAGAGAGCGGATGCTTTCGGCTTCGCACTCGTATCCGATTTCGGCATTCTATTGTCTCGATTTCTAAAGACCATACTACGCTGCCACCGCCTCAGGAGGAAGTTTATGTCAGGGAATCGGGCCGTTAACCCGCGCGTTCATCACAAAAATCTAACAACCCCGCCGTCGCTGCGCCACGTTCGTTCGCTCCCTCGAAAGGGGCATTGAAAAATCCCGCGTCTGCTTGGTGGTGAGAAGCGGCGCTGCCGCTAGCTTTTGCTGGATGAAAACCAAACCGCCTCGAACAAAATACAGCCAGCTTTTATCCAGGATTCTTCGACGACGTGCGCGCAAGCACGACCGGATGCTGGTGGTTAACATGTCATTCTTTAATTTCACCGATGGATGGAGCCGCGTTTTGTCGAAACAGGAATATGCGCGGTTCTCTGCTTAACGAAGCGGCCTCGGCCAAGGCAACGGTGCGGCAAGAGCAAATGAAGACGAACGGAACCAAACTAAAAGTCATGGACGCGGCGGAAGGATCGATTGCGGTCAAAGCGCCCGTCGCCGACATCTACAAACGCTGGCTGGAGTTTGAAGAATACCCCAAATTTATCACCGCGATTAAACAGGTGCGAAAGTTGGACTCCAACCATTTTTCCGCCCTGCTCTCCTTCAACGGGAAGCCGCATGAAGCTTTGCTTGAGATCATGCTGCGGGTGCCCGATCGGAAACTCGCCTGGCGAACCATTGCGGCGGATGGCGCTCCCCATCACCTGGCCGCGGGCGTCGTTTATTTTACATCGCGTCCTAATCAAAGCACCTGTATTACCCTGAAGCTGACGTCGAGTTTCGGCGGCGCCGTCTCGCATCGGG
>QHXH01000541.1:860-3330 GCA_003222855.1 Acidobacteriota bacterium | reverse complement strand
CGCTCCTCGTGTTCGTGACTTGCATTGGTCTCTCGGCAAGCGCTGGCAACGAGTCAGGCAGCAAAGTTTCTGATCCTAAACTCGCCGATGGATTGGCTGCGTGGGAACAAGTCTATTCAGTCTTAACTTCACCGCGCTGCATCAACTGTCACACAGCGACAAATTATCCGCAGCAGGGCGATGACCGGCATCGCCATTTCGCGAATGTCATCCGCGGCCCGGCAGACCGTGGCGTGCCGGCGCTGAATTGCGTGGGTTGCCATCAGGAACAGAACGCCGACAGTACCGGCGTGCCCGGCGGACCCGATTGGCACCTGGCGCCGCTATCGATGCGATGGCAGGACACCAACGATCGACCGTTGTCGAGTGCGTTAGTCTGTCGAGCGGTTACTGATCGCTCGCGGAATGAAAATATGGATGGACCCGCGCTGCTGAGGCATCACCAGGAAGCGGCATTGGTGCTTTGGGCGTGGAGTCCCGGCCGCAGACCGGACGGATCGATGCGGACATCGCCGCCGCTTTCTCATACTGAATTCGTCGACGCAACTCAACGCTGGGTTGATGCCGGCACTCCGTGCCCGCGCGGAAGATAGGAGAACCAGCCAATGGCAACTTATCAACTGAATGTAAACGGCCAGCCGAAGCAGGTGAATGTCGATCCCTCGACGCCGCTGCTTTGGGTGCTGCGCGAAGAACTGAAAATGACCGGCACGAAATACGGCTGCGGCATCAGTGCCTGCGGCGCATGCACAGTACATCTTGCAGGCGAGGCAACGCGCTCATGCGTGGTTCCGATTTCGCTGGTGGGTAATCGGAGGGTAACTACGATCGAAGGCGTAGCGCAGGATCCAGTGGGCCGTGCTGTGCAGAATGCCTGGGTAGAAAACGATGTAGTCCAGTGCGGCTACTGTCAAAGCGGACAAATAATGAGCGTGGTCGCGCTGCTGAAAGAGACCCCGAAACCAACGGACGCGAACATCGAAGAATCGATGGCTGGAAATCTTTGCCGCTGCGCGACCTATGTACGAATCCGTGAAGCCATCAAGCGCGCGGCGGCGCAGATGACATAGAGTTTGAGGATCAGGTCAGTACCGGGAGCGGACCGGGGTCCCCGCGCGGGCAGCCCGCGTGGGGTGGTGGATGCGACCGGGCCGCAGTTAAGACCGGCATTGTAGATCGTAAAGAGTACTACCCGGTCGCTACTGCTCCCGGTACTGACTGCATGACCAGAGGTATCTGAATAACATGGAGAGACAAATTCAGCGTGCATCAAAAGCGAGTAGCGACATAGACCTAAATCGGCGCAGCTTTCTACGCTCATCTACCGTCGCAGCCGGGGGCTTGCTGGTTTCGTTGTATCTCGATCTTCCGGTATTCGCGCAGGAGGGAGGGCCTGCGCCACCGGCGAAAGTCTATCCGCCGGATGCGTTCGTTCACGTCAGGCCTGACGGCAAAATCCTAATCACGGTGAACCGTCTCGAGTTTGGTCAGGGTGTGCAGACATCTCTGCCGATGATCCTCGCCGATGAAATGGACGCTGACTGGTCGCAGGTGGTCGCTGAACTCGCACCCGCCGCGGATGTCTACAGAGATCCGTTCTTCGGTATCCAGATGGTTGGCGGTTCCGGGTCGATCGCGCATTCGTTTACCCAATATCGTGAGCTGGGAGCGAAGACGCGCGCGATGTTAATTGCGGCGGCCGCGGATCGCTGGAAGGTTTTGCCCGATCAGTGCCGCACAGAAAACAGCGTCGTGTATGGGCCGAATGGAAAATCAGCACGCTATGCCGAGCTCGCGCGCGACGCTGCGCGCAAACCGGTGCCGGAAAAAGTAAGTCTGAAGAATCCTTCTGAGTTTCGTCTCGTCGGAAAGCGTGTGCCCCGCCTTGATAGTGCGGCGAAATGTGACGGCTCGCAAAAGTTCGGACTTGATCTCGATCTTCCGGGAATGAAGATCGCCGTAGTAGCTCATCCGCCGGTATTCGGTGGCCGAGTGAAAAGTTTCGATGACCAGGAAGCTCGCGGTATCTCAGGAGTGAAGGACGTCTTCGAAATTCCCCTGGTGAAGGGAAGTGGTGTGGCCGTCGTTGCCGACAGATTCTGGACGGCAAAACAAGCGCGCGACCGCCTGAAAATTGATTGGGATCTGTCTGGAGTTGAGTTCGCGGATAGTTCACGGTTGTGGTCCCGATACAAAGAACTCGCGCGCACTCCAGGCAATGTCGCCGTCGCTCGCGGTGATGAGAAAGCTATGGATCGTATTCCTGCTGGCCGGCGGATCGTTGCAGAGTATGAGTTTCCTTACCTCGCCCATACGCCCATGGAGCCTTTGAATGCGACGGTCCAATTTGAAGGCAACAAGGCAGAGGCGTGGGTTCCTTCCCAGTTTCAGACGATGGACCAGATGGTGATTGCCGAAGTCCTGGGACTAAAGGTTGATCAGGTTACCTTTCACACGGAATATGCGGGAG
>QHXH01000541.1:0-832 GCA_003222855.1 Acidobacteriota bacterium | reverse complement strand
CGCGCCCGTGAAGCTGGTTTGGACGCGCGAAGACGATGTGCGCGGCGGTTACTATCGTCCGATGCATGCGCATCGGGTCGAGATTGGCATCGGCGCGGACGGAATGCCGGCGGCCTGGCGTCATGTCGTCGTCGGACAATCGCTGGTGGCGGGGACTCCGTTTGCCGCGATGATGATTAAGAACGGCGTCGATCAAACGACTGTCGAAGGAACTTCGGACACCAGCTACAACCTGACGAACTTTCACGTCTCGGCGCACAATCCAACGGTAAACGTGCCGGTGCTGTGGTGGCGTTCAGTCGGAAACACGCACACCGCATTCGTCATGGAGACACTGATTGATGAGCTGGCGACCCGAGCCAAAATGGATCCGATCGCTTATCGTCGCAAGCTTTTGAAACCTGAAGCAAAGAAGTTGCGCGCAGCGCTTGACCTGATGGACCAGCAGAGCGCCTGGCGAAACAGTTTGCCGAAGGGACACGCGGTAGGCATTGCCTGCCACGAGTGTTTTGGGACCGCGGTTGCCTGCGCCGTTGACGTCTCGATCGAAAACAAGCGACCGAAGATTCATCGCGCGACTGTTGCGGTCGATTGCGGGCTGGCCGTCAATCCCTTGACGATCGAAAGTCAATTTCAGGGAGGACTTGGTTTCGGTGTCACGCAACTAATGGCGCAGGGTGCAATCACCTTCAAAGACGGTCGCGTGGAGCAGAGAAACTTCGACGGCTACACCCCGCCGTATATCGTCGATGCACCCGTCACCGTCGATGTGCATATAGTGCCCAGCACTGAGGCCCCCACCGGCTGCGGCGAACCACCCGTTCCGGTGATC
>QHXH01000540.1 GCA_003222855.1 Acidobacteriota bacterium | reverse complement strand
CCGACGAGGATGAGAATTACCAACTGCCGAAATATTGGTGTGCGGTCCTTTCGTTCATATATACTAACGATGAGCCACGCCATGACTATGCCTGCCACGGCAAATAAGGAAATCTGCTTCGTTGAAACCGACAAGGAAAAGCAAAGCGCTGCAGCGACAACCGCTCGGTCTCCTCTGGCTAGAGCCAGCAACGCCATCCCGATCAGGACGAAGCCGAAAGCCACGGTCTCACCAAAAAACGAGCCGAAGTACCAATTATTAGAACTCGCTAAAACCAGCAATAAAAGGATCGCAAAGAAAAAACCGAACGTTGGCGTCCACCCAAAACGGCGCCAGATCACGATCGCGGCAACGATCAACTGAAGTATGAAAATGACGAGTGCCGCGGCGCCAGGTAATTGATCCAAAGGTCCGAAGATTTTGATCAGTAAAGCGATGGGAAGCACTAAAGCTGGGCCCGTCGAGTTAACATATGGATCCAGCAGCCTGAACTCGTTACTCGATTTCTGGTAGCCGTACCCTTTGCCCGTGGCGACGTTCTTCGCCAGGATTGCGAAGAACGCATCATCCGCGTGACTCAAGCCTGATCGGACCACCGGCACCGCGATCCAAAGAAAGAATACAATTACGCCAAAAAGAGCAGTCGTGCATAGCGCGGTATCAATTTTTTTTTCCATCACTCTCGTTCTTCCGGCAGAAACTTCAGTAGCGGCTTTGCGCCAGAGCACACTAGCTAACAAATTCAGACAAACGACTTTAGCGAGTGCCGCAGAGTAGCACAGACAGAGGATCTTGTAGAGTCGAAAATAGTCTCTCCATGACTAAACGACGAGTCTTATTAGACGGCAAACTCAAATAGAAATAACCCCTTTCGCAAAACAACATTGCGCGTGTATTGTGTTCTCGAATTACACGTCCCCGGAGAGAGGATATTTTGATCGGGAAAAGCGTAGGGTACGGCTATGGACGAAGGGCCCTGAACGAAATCGATTTCCCCAGCTTCGCTGAAGCTCCAAATCGTCCATCGTGACGTGTTAACGCACTCGCCAGGCCCTTTGATCGAGTTGCTCGCTCACTTCCTGATCGATTACGAGACTTAGTCGGTTATCCGGTTATAATGTGTTGCCGCTCGGAAATCGGGGAATGGGCCAGGTAAGTACGCAGGTTCTGATAGCGTCGAGCCACAGCATATGAGCAAAACGATAGCTATCGTTCAATCAAATTACGTACCGTGGAGAGGATATTTTGATCTAATTAATTCCGTCGATGAATTCATTTTGTATGACGATGCGCAGTATACCCGACGAGACTGGAGAAATCGTAACACGATTAAATCGCCAGGCGGACAAATCTGGCTGACAATACCGGTCCGCGTTAAGGGTAGATACTTACAAAATATTAAGGATACTATGGTTGCCGACGACAATTGGGCTCGGGAGCACTGGCAGTCAATCGTTCATAATTATTCGAAGGCAGAATATTTTGGTGAGTATAGAGAGCGATTTCAGGATTTGTATTTGGGATCGCACGACAAATTTCTCTCGCAGATCAACTATCGCTTCATTATGGCAATCTGTCGAATACTTGGCATCGACACAACCATATCATGGTCAATGGATTACAATTTGTCCGGCGATCAAGTTATCTTGACGAAGAGTTGTTTGAACAGGAAGGCATTTCCGTTGCGTACATGGATTACTCAGGATATCTTGACTACGGACAGCTTTACCCTCCCTTCGAGCCACGAGTCAGTGTTATTGATCTTGTCTTTAACGAAGGGCCCCAGGCCACCAAGTACATGAAGAGTTTCTGAGATGGACCTTTCCGTAGTAACTACGCTCTATCGCACCGCCCCTTACTTGGAAGAATTCTGCGCGCGCACTTTGGCGGTCGCTCAAAGCTTAACAGATGACTTTGAAATTATTTTGGTTAATGATGGTTCTCCGGACGACTCGCTTGAGATTGCCCTCTCTCTATATCGCAAAGATCGCCGCATCACAATCATTGATCTATCGAGAAACTTTGGCCACCACCGAGCTATCATGACCGGCTTGGCGCAAGCTCGCGGCAACTTGGTGTTTCTAATTGACAGCGACCTGGAAGAAGAACCAGAGCTCTTAGAAAAGTTTTACGAGGCATTAAGAGCACGTAGCGTAGACGTTGTCTTTGGCGTACAAAACAAGCGCAAGGGCGGCTTTTTTGAGCGCACTAGTGGAGCACTCTACTTCAAAGTGTTCAATCTGCTGTCGACGCATCCTATCCCTTCGAATCACATCACCGCCAGACTGATGACCCATGAATATGTTGCCGCACTCTTGCAACATCAGGAACGCGAGTTTGTCTTGTCGGGGCTTTGGGTGTTGACGGGATATGACCAGATCCCGATTATGGTGACAAAACACCACCAAGCCGGCAGCAGCTACAACCTTATTCGAAAATTCTCAAATCTGGTAAACGCGATTACCTCATTCAGCAGCAAACCGTTAATCCTTATTTTTTATCTCGGACTTTTCATCCTGGTGATCTCTAGTGTCGCGGCCTGCGACTTGATCATTCGAAAGCTCTTTTTCGGCACCCTGCTCGCAGGCTGGGCCTCGGTAATTGTTTCGATCTGGCTTCTCGGAGGCACTACTATCTTCTGTCTGGGTGTCATCGGTATTTATCTTTCAAAAATATTCATCGAGGTGAAGCAGAGGCCTTATACAATCATCCGAGATATTTATGAGCATGAAGCTGTATCGGACCGCTCTTCCGAATTCAGTCTCACAAAACGAACCACGAGAGCAGGCGTGGAGCAGATATGAGCTCCGATAAAATCGTCAATGCCGTGCAGCAATATTATGACGAGAAGATACAAGCTCACGGTGCCACGCATCGAGGCGTAGACTGGAATTCGCCTGAGTCGCAGCGCTTACGGTTTGTACAACTTCTTAAAGTAGTCGACCTTAGCAAACCTTTTACTATCAACGACTACGGATGTGGCTATGGTGCGCTCGCTGATTACCTGTTGAAGCAGTGTTATCCATTTCGATATTGCGGGTTCGACATTTCAGCTAGAATGATCTCCGTGGCGAATGATTTGCACACACCTTCGGAACAGATCGCGTTCGTCTCGCAGGAATGCGCTTTGACCAAGGCCGACTACACCGTCGCCAGCGGAATCTTCAACGTCAAGTTTGACGCCGGCGAAGCAGAATGGACTACCTATGTGCTGGGTACGCTCGACCGCATGCGCGAGCTCAGCGTTCGTGGCCTGGGGTTCAACCTGCTCACCCGTCACTGTGACCGGCACTTGATGCGCGCCGATCTCTACTACGCCGATCCAGCGTTCTACGTCGATCAGTGCCTGAGCCGATTCTCGAGACATGTGACTCTCCTTCACGACTATCCGCTGTACGAATTCACCGTGTTGGTGCGGCTGTAATGACACCGAGAGGCAAAGAAGACATGGTCGAGATCCCATTCAACCGGCCATTCGCCGTCGGCACGGAGTTCAACTACATCGGGCAGGCCATCGCAAACCGCCATCTCTCTGGCGACGGGGCCTTCACGAAACGCTGTCACAACTGGCTCGAAGAGCGAACGGTCGCGTGCAAGGCATTGCTGACGCACTCGTGCACGGCAGCGCTGGAGCTGATCGCCCTCTTGATGGATATCGGACCCGGCGATGAGATCATCATGCCCTCCTTCACATTCGTTTCGACGGCGAACGCATTCGTTCTCCGAGGTGGGGTGCCAGTCTTCGTCGATATCCGCGAGGACACCCTGAACATCGACGAAACCCAGATCGAGACGGCGATCACCGAACGGACGAAGGCGATCATTGCCGTGCACTATGCGGGCGTGGCCTGCGAGATGAGCGCGATCCTGGAGTTGGCCGAGCGCCGCGGACTGTTGGTGATCGAGGATGCGGCACAGGGCCTCATGGCATCATATCGAGGCCGTCCTCTCGGGACAATCGGGCAGCTCGGTGCGGTAAGTTTTCATGAGACGAAGAACGTGATCTCCGG
>QHXH01000539.1 GCA_003222855.1 Acidobacteriota bacterium | reverse complement strand
CGCCAGCCGATCCATCTGCGCCTTCACGGCTGAAATTACTTTCGGATGACGATGGCCCAGCGCGAAAATTCCGAAGCCGCCGAGACAGTCAATGAACTCGCGTCCGTAAATGTCGCGCAGCAGGCAGCCCTCGCCCTGCCATTCGACTACTGCGCCATCAACGACGCGCGGTTCGGGCCAGCGATTAAGGTAGTCGTTGAAATTCTCGACGCATTCCCGGACGATGTCGGCCTTCTCAGCACGGGACGGTTCGTCGTTGATTCCGATTCTCATTGGCGGTCATTAAGCCACAAAAGGGCGCAAAAAGCACAAGAAACAAACTCTTAAGGCTTCGGGAAAATTGCTGCGTTAGCTTCTTCGTTTGGTCATCTTCCAGGGGTAGGTTCGCTTCGGTACCCGACTCACAAACGGATTATCTTTGATCCAGAATCGCCACGGCTTGGTCACCCACTTTTCCGCATAATCGATCCCCACGCGCGGGCCGCGCGCAATTTCTCGCGGTGAGATGGGAACGCCCTTTTCAATCCAGACGCGATCTCCAAGTAAGTCCGCTTTGTCCAATCCACGATCGATGCCCATCGCCAGGCAGAGACGTCCCGGGCCACTTGTTAATTCATATTCAGAACGACCCTGCCGGCGACGGCGCATGACATCTATTCCCTCGACCGGCTCGAGCGCGCGCACCAGCACCGCGTGCGGAACATTCTCGACGTTCGTCACTACATTAAATTGGTTATACATGCCATAGACAAAATAAACATACGCGGTTCCCCCGACGCCGTACATCGTTTCGGTGCGATTTGTGCGCCGGCCACCGTAAGCGTGTGACGCGCGATCTTCCGGGCCACGATACGCCTCTGTTTCGACAATGAGGCCCGCAACACACGCGCCATTTCGCGCCGGCACGACAAGTTTCGTTCCCAGCAGATCGCGCGCGACTTCAAGCACGTCAGTACGTGTATAGAATTCGCGAGGAAGTTTCATAAGGGTTAATGGAGTCAGAACCGGGAGCGGTAGCGACCGGGTCCCGATGCTGGCCTATCTCGATTCTGACGATCATTGCGGCCCGGTCGCTACCGCTCCCGGTTCTGACCTCATTCCGTCACCACATCCGCCACAGCATCACTGCTGTAATAACGAATCCGATCACCACGACCGCGCGACGAATGAAGACGCGGCCCACACGCTGGGCGGTGCGCGCGCCGACATACCCTCCGGTGGTGGCCGCCACCGCCATCAGCAGCGCGCGCGGCCACAAAACCATGTGCGCGATCGAGAAGCTGAAGACCGCAATGCCGTTAATGCAGATGCCCAGGAAATTTTTGACGCCGTTCGCGCGGTGAATGTCATGAAGCCCAAGCAAACCCATCGCCGCCAACATCAGAATTCCGTTGCCCGCGCCGAAATAACCGCCATACATCGCCGAGAAAAACTGGATGATGATGACCACGGTCCATCCCGTCTTTGTCGATTCGCTTTCCGCGGATGGCAGCCGCAGCCAACGATTCACCGGCCCCTGGGCCATAAACAGAATCGTGGCGAAAAAGATCAGCACGGGCACCAAACGCGCGAACACCAGCGAGGGAGTGGCGATTAACAACCATGCTCCCGCGCCTCCACCGACCAGGCTGATCGCCCCCAGGCGCATAAGAAAGATCGAACTGTCGTTCATCTCCCGGCGATACCCAAACAGGCCGGCGAACAGACCCGGCCAAAGGGCGACGGTGCAAGTGGCATTCGCGATCTTTGGATCCACTCCCAGCCAAATCATGACCGGAAAGACGAGCAACATCCCGCCTCCGGCGATCGAGTTGATCACTCCGGCAAAGAACGCCGCAATGAACATGATTACGCCGTGCAGAAGCATGCGCGACAGAATAAAGCGCGAAGAGCGAAGAACCAAGAGCCAGTGAGCTAAGGCGGGCAGTAGCCCGACCGTCAGGGAGGGCGTAAC
>QHXH01000538.1 GCA_003222855.1 Acidobacteriota bacterium | reverse complement strand
CTCACCTGGCCCACCTGCAAATCAAGATTGACGACCTTGTTCTCCGCCACGTGCAGATCGACCGCCGTGGCTACCGTCTTCTTGAATCCGCTGGGTGCGGTGCTGACGGTGTAGAGGCCTGCCGGCAAACTAGGAGCCAGATAAAATCCATTATCGTCGGATTTCACCGTACGCGATGTTCCCGTGCCTTCACCTTGAATAGACACCTCGGCCTTGGGAACAACCGCACCCTTTTCATCGCGAACGGTCCCGCTGATTGTTCCGACTGTAGTGGTCTGCGCGTAGGCAGTAAAAAATAGAGCCCCAACCAGGACTACCACGATTTGCACGCCAAGCTTTTTCAGCATACGAGCCTCCTGAGCATTTGCACTCGCTCCGATCAGGATAATCACTGCGAGCGACTTTTCGGAAAGTCAAAGCGTTGAATGGAACCAGAAAAAGCGCAGGCGGACTCTGGGTTTATCCACCTATCTCAAACTGCTGCCCCTTGATCTCTGCTTGCTGCGAAAACGAAAACTTATGTATTAGGTTTTTCAGGCGACCCACCCGCTCCCATGTGACGGGCGTCGATCAGGTTTAGGTTCACCTTAGAGCTGCCAAATTGCTTCGTTAGGACTTTGTTGCACTACCGCGCAAAAGATTTACTCTTAATGGGAAACGTTGTCAAGGATTTTTTGACCGGAATGAAGAAAATGTTCGGCGGGGCTGCCAAGGGAAGGGCGTTTATTCTCTGCCAAATCCCGCAGGCTCGTTCGCTAAGCAACCGGCGCAGAGGCGAATTTACTTGCCAACACAAGACTTAGGGCTCCCATCAGCGTGGGCTCGGCTCCCAGGGTTGAATCCAGAATTGGCGTTGAAGGAAAACCGCGACAGATGCTTGAGTCGACTGATGCTTTGAGATCGTCCACTATCACCGGCCACACTCGTGCAATTGGACCCCCAACTATGACCGCTTCGGGTGCCAGGCCCTGGATAAGATTCGCAATGCCTATCCCAAGGTAACGAGCGGTCTCTTTTAAGGCCGCCCGCGCATTCCGTTCACCCTTGAGCGCCAAATCCATCACGGTCGCGAAATTGATATCGCTGCCATTGGAACGCGAGAGCTTTTGATAACGCGCCAGAGCTGCTCTTTCCGAGGCAAATGCTTCCCAACATTCTCTGCTGCCTACGGCGCATTCCACCGGGGCTCCACTCCCTATCGTCATGTGACCGAACTCTCCGGCGGTGCCACCTTCGCCTCGATAAACTTGCCCGTCGAAAACAATGCCCGTACCGACTCCTTCTTCCACCAGAACCAAAATAAAATCGCGAACCTCACGAATTTCCGGCCGCCCAAACCACAATTCCGCCAGCGCGGCAGCATTGGCATCGTTGTCGATGCTAACGGGAAGTGACGTGGCTCGTGTCAATGTTTCGGCTATAGGCACATTGCGCCAGTTAAAATGCGGCACGTATAGATTGCCCGTCTCTGGATCAACCACTCCGGGCAGACTGATTCCGATCCCTTCAATCGCACTGCTTGTTTTTCCAATCAGTCGCTGCGCGCAACCAACAATCTTCGCCAGGGTTTTGTTAATATCCGCATCGGTAGGAAACTCTTCCTGCTCCAGCACTCTACCCGCAAGATCGCTGCTGGCCATCACGGTCTTAACTGTTCCCAGATCCACGCCGAGCGCCACCGCATCGACCGTCCGCAATGAGAGCAGACTGGGCGGACGCCCGCCCGTAGACTCGCCGCTCACTTCCTCTATCAGTTTATCTACCCGGAGTTCGTCAACGATAAGCGAAATAGTTGAGCGTTGTAATGCAGTCTCGCGCGCAATGTCCGCGCGAGAGATCGGTCCCATTTCGCGGACATAATTCAAGACGATCTGACGGTTTATGTCCCGTATGGTGTTAGAGCGCGCAGCATTAGCTTTCTTTAGATCTATTCGTCGCACCAGGCTTCCTATCTACGAACCCTTCGACTGGTCACTCTATCTTACTTATGAGAATTTAAGAACCACTTTTGTACACAAGTCATACAAAGTAGTCTATCGATTCTCACCAGTCAATCCTTTTGAGTAGATTCGCCTCAAGAAAATTGTGCGGAACCAGGGCCGAGGCCTATACTAACGCCCATCCACCAACGAGTTTGGAGTGCGCGAAATGAAACCGCAAAAAATCAAAAATGTATTTTGGCCCTGGCGCACGCTGATAATCTCAATTGGCTGCTGGTTCGCCTTTTCGGTGACAATCGCAGCTCAGACTGTGGGCGACCCGGCGAAGGCTCAAATGCAGGAGATGGACCGGCGTGAGATGCAGCTGAACAGCCTCGGCGAGAAAGCTCGGCCCAACGATCCGAAACGCGCTCAAGCCATGATGGACCAGGTGGGCGAGGACTTTCAGCGAATTCTCACCCGCCACAACGAGCTGGTACGGGCCATCGCGGCCAATCAATCTCTCAGTTATCAGTTCATTTCAGATGCGACAGGTGAGATCAAAAAGCGTTCCGTCCGATTGCAATCTTCTTTGAAGTTACAAAAGCCCGAGACCACAACGCAGGATAGAGGAACGGACTCGGCTCTTTCTGGGATGGAAATGAAAGACGAGGTGATTCTCCTCTGTAAGCAGATCGAGAGCTTTGTGAAAAAC